>VAYL01000227.1 GCA_005884305.1 Actinomycetota bacterium | reverse complement strand
CCGGCCGGCAGACCACGTACGCATTGAGAGCCTGGGCGCTGCGCCGGGGCCGCGGCCGCATCGCGGCCCCGGGCGCACCCGCCTGCCTTCACTCCCGCCCCCTGGTCCGGGCCCGCTGACCCGGGGGCGGTCCTGACTACCGACTCGGCCCCGATCGGAGTCGGGGCACGGCAACGGCTGGGTTCCTTCCCGCCGCGGATATTGCTGGACGGGGACTCAGCTCAAAGGCCGCGCGATGTTAACAACGGCCCGGATGGAACTCATGCAGCGCTCGTATGCAGGCCGCTCGGAGCGCGTCTTTCTCTCGCCTCGTGCGTTCCGGGTGACTCCGCCGGGCTGTGCTCGCCATGGCGGCGAATGGGCAAGTAGAGGGCGGCGGCCGCGATACCCCCGCGTTTTCGGGCCCAAGGACGCACGCGATCGCCCGGCTTCGTGCCGAAAGGATCGCGGGCCCGTGCCCGATGTCTGACTTCATTCGGTCGCGGCAATCGAGTGTGCAGTTAAGGGCGCCATAGCGCCCCTAAGTCCGCACTCGATTGGAGCTCATACCCGTGTGGGGTATCGACCACACCCTGCGCGCATTCCCTCGGTGCCCGGGCCTGCCGAGCGGAGGGGGCTGAGGCGGTTCTCGACGAGGCTTGAGCGAACCGGATATGCCTAAAGGACCGCGTCGGCGAGGAGGTCCACCTGAGAGACGTCCGTCGAGGTCGGGAAGCAGATGAGCTCGTCGGCGCCGGCATCGGCGAAGGCGTCGCGGTAGCCGCGGATGGTGTCCTCGTCCGTGGCGGCGCTCGCGATGATCTGGCCGGCGATCTCCTCACCAAGCCACGCGTAGTAGTGGCCGAGGTCCTCCTTGGCCGCCTCCTCAGCGCCGTCGCCCAGCCCGAAGTAACACAGCGCGATCAGTCGCGGCGTGCCGTCGCGTCCGGCCTCCGACCAAGCCTCCTTCACCTTCGCGGACTTCTCCTTGAACTGATCCGGCGTGCCGCCGCCCATGGTCCAGCCGTCGCCATGCTCGGCGATGCGGCGGAACACGGCCGAGACGTTGCCGCCGATCACGAGCTCCGGGCCGCCCTCGCGAGCGGGCGGCGGTCCGATCGCGCCCGCCATCCCACGCTCCTCACCAGACCAGATCTTCTTCATCTCCGCGAGCTGTGCGTCGAACAGCCGCCCGCGCTCATCGAAAGGAGTGCCGGTGGACGCGTAGTCGTCCTCGCGCAGCCCGACCGCGATTCCCAGTGTCAGGCGGCCGCCCGAGAGCGAGTCGATCGTCGCGGCCTGCTTCGCCAGCAGGGCACCGTTCCCGCGGAGCGGGCCGAGGAGGATGTCGGTGGTCAGGCGTATGCGCTCGGTCACCGCCGCGGCCGCCCCGAGGGCGATGAGCGACTCGTAGTTTCCGTACACGACCCTGTCGATCGTCCCGAGCGTCGAGAACCCTCGGTCCTCCGCCTTGCGCGCCCAGGTGAGCAGCGACTCGCGGTCGACTCCGGGGATCGTCGATGGAAGTCCGATGCCGACGTTCATGAGGCGTCCTCCTCCGGTTGTTGCTGCTAGGACGCCCGCATGGTAAGCGGCCACGCCGCTCACCATCGGAATTCTCTACGCGGCCTGTTCTTCCTCGACGTCGGCGGCAGCCGAGTACGCGTCATACCCGCCGCTCGTCTCCCAGATCGCGGCGAGAGCTACCTCGAGTTGGTCGCGCTCGGCAGGCTCGAGCCCCTCGAGGAGCTCCTGCTCTACCTGGTCCATCACCTCGGCGGACTTGTCGATGATCGCCAATCCCTTCTTCGAGACTTCCACGATGTGACGGCGGCGATCCTTCGGATCGCGGCGCCTGGTGGCGAAGCCGCGTTGCTCGAGCTCGTTCAGGATCGCCACGAGATTCGTCGGATCCACGTGAAGGCGGCCGCAGAGCGACTGCTGGGTAAGTTCGCCGTGGTCGCGAAGCTCGATCAGGGCGGCGACGTGCCGGGGGCGGACGCCGAACGGCTCCAGTGCCTCGGTGAAACGATGGGTGGATGCGGCCGAGCTTGATCATCAGCAGCGTCGGCCATCGCTTGGCAATCCCCGGCGGATTCGGTTTCGTGTCCTTTGCCACGGGCAAAACGTTACCAGGCGCGAATGCTTTGTGTAAACAAAGGATTTGCTAGGATCTCCCAATCTTCGGACGAGCCACCAACTCCAGCCCCCGGGTCATCCTCACGATCCTCTCGCTTGGCGGGATCTCCTACGCGCTGCTTCAGTCCCTGGTCGTGCCCGCCCTGCCGCAGATACAGCAGTCCCTGAACGTCTCCGAGAGCGCTGTCGGCTGGATGCTCACCGCCTTCCTGCTGAGCGCGTCGATCACGACGCCCATCCTCGGCCGGCTCGGCGACATGTACGGCAAGGACCGCCTGCTGATGATCGTGCTCGTGGCGCTGGCGGTCGGCACGCTGGTCTCCGCCATCGCGACCTCGCTTCCCGTGATGCTCTTCGGGCGCGTGATCCAGGGCGCCGGCGCGGGTGTCTTCCCCCTCGCCTTCTCGATCGTGCGCGACGAGTTTCCCCAGCAGCGCGTGCCTGGGGCGCTCGGCCTGATCTCGTCGCTTCTGGGCATCGGCGCGGGCGCCGGGGTCGTCCTCGCGGGCATCATCACCCAGCAGCTGTCCTACCACTGGCTCTTTTGGTTCCCGCTCGCGCTGATCGTCCTCACCGCCTACCTGACCTGGCGGTACATCCCTGAGTCCCCGGTCAAGACCCCCGCCCAGATCAACTACGGCGCGGCCGCGCTCATGACCCTCGGGATGTCGGCGCTGCTCCTCGGGATCACCGAGACGAGCACCTGGGGATGGGGATCGCCCAAGACGCTTGGCCTCCTCGCGATCGGCGCCGTGATCATTCTGCTCTGGATCCGCGAGGAGCTTCGCTCGCGCGAGCCCCTCGTGGACATGCGGATGATGGGGATCCGCGGGGTCTGGACAACAAACACGGCCGCGTTCCTGATCGGCGTCGGTATGTACTCGTCGTTCATCCTGCTGCCGGAGTTCGTCCAGTCGCCGGCCAGCAACGGCTACGGCTTCGGGGCATCGGTGACGGTCGCCGGCCTCTATCTCCTGCCGGCCACCATGGCGATCCTCATCGTCGGGCAGATGGCGGGAATCATCGAGCGCCGCGTGGGCTCGCGGGGTGCGTTGATCGGCGGGACCGTGTTCGCGCTCGCCTGCTACGTGATGCTGGTCGCGGATCGCAGCCAGCCGTTCGAGATCTATGTGGCGGCTGGGCTCCTTGGGATCGGGATCGGGCTCTCGTTCTCGGCGATGGCGAACCTGATCGTGGAGAACGTCCGCCGGGAGCAGACCGGCGTCGCCACCGGAATGAACGCGGTCACGCGCACCCTGGGCGGGGCCTTCGGCGGCCAGCTGGCCGCCACGCTCCTGGCCAGCAACCTCGCGGCGAACGGCATCCCCAACGACTCCGGCTTCGGGCTCTCGTTCCTGATGTGCCTGATCGCCCTGGCGGCGGCGTTCGGCTTCGCGCTGTACGTGCCGCGGCGCGGCGCATACACCGAGCCCGAGCTCGTCCCCCTCCCCGAGCGCGAGGGCCGGGCCGCGGAACGCCAGGCCGCCTAGAGCGCCTTCCGGCGCGGGGGTTGCCTCGGGCGCGTCGCGGGCGGAGGGTCGGCGTGCGAGCTATCAGAGGGAGGCCGGTATGGGCCAGGCGAACATCGAGGCTTCAAAGCGCGTGATCCTGGAGGGGTTCGGTGAGGGAAACGCGGATCTTCTCGACGAGGTCTGCTCAGACGACTTCGTCGACCACGACACAATCCAAGGCGATCAGGACACGGAATCTGTGAAGCAGCGCATCCTGGAGGACAAGGCGGCGTTCCCGGACCTCGAGTTCACAATCGAGGACATCTTCGAGGCCGGCGACAAGGTCGTGATCCGCTGGTGCGGCGAGGGCACCTTCGAGAACGAGTTCATGGGCCAACAGCCCACGGGCGAGCGCGGCGACCCGATTCGCGGCATCGGCATCGACCGCTTCGATGACGACGGCAAGATCGCGGAGGCCTGGGCTCAGTGGGACGTGCTGACGTTCATGCGCCAGATCGGTCTGATACCCAAGGGCGCCGAGGCCCCGGCGGGCGCCTGACCGTGGCCGACACCGCGAGACAGATCAGCGAGCTCCTCCACGAGGCAGGCGAGACCCACCACCTGGTGTATCGAATCACCGACGGCGAGGATGCGGACTGGGCCTCGTGGTACTCGGAGTGGCTTACGCAGCACTCCGAGCTGCCGGACTTACTCGGCACGAAACCGGTGCGAAGCGAACTCACCTACATGCTGGTGAAGCTCGACAAGGACTACGCGGCGGAGTCACCCGACGAGCCGTGGCCGGACTGGTACGCGGCCCGGCTCATCGAGCACTTCTCGTAGGCGCTGCGAGCTCAGCGGCGGGCTCCCAGCCCGACGCCATCGCGGCAAGCCCGCACGTGCCTCGTCGAGTCCCGGTTCGATCAAGCGGTCCACGAGAAAGCCGTCGGCCATGAAGTAGGTCATTGCGGCGATGTCCGCGATCGGCAGCGGCGGATCGATCTCGAACTGCTTCGTCCAGCGCTCGTACACCTCGACCAGCCGCTCGCGCATCGCCTGCTGGCGGGTCGCAAGCTCCTGCCGGAACTCCTCGTTCCGCGCCGCGTGCGCCGCGAACTGGAAGTAGAGCCGCGGCCAGTCGTCGTCGGAGGCGAAGTGGATGAACTCCGCGGCGGCGAGTCGCGCCTCGGTTTCGGGATCGTCCGTGCCCGAAAGCGTCCGGTCGATGCGCTCGAGCTCCTTTGCGAACCGCTCGTCGAGCATGACCAGGAAGAGCTCCTCCTTG
>VAYL01000226.1:4611-5192 GCA_005884305.1 Actinomycetota bacterium | reverse complement strand
TCGGGCCGTTCACCGCGATCGCGGAGACCTGGTTATCGACGCGCCCTCGATGGTGGCGCTTGCTCTTCCCAAGATCGAACACCGTCTTCCAGTCGGTGTTGGACGACTTGGCGGTGTTCGGCCCGGCGGTCGTCTCGACGATCTGGCGGCCGCCGGTCAGCAGATGTTTTGGGTCCTTCGGGTCCATCACGAGCGGCGAGTAGAACGAGGCGTTGTCGATGAACGGGCTGATGTCGCGCCACGACTTGCCGCCGTCGGTGCTGACGTTGATGATCGCTCCCGGGTATTCCTCGTAGACGACGCCGCTGCGGGTGGGATCGGTCTGCGTGAAGACGCCGTCACCTCCGTAGACCTCTACCTGGCGGCCGTTCGGGGTGATGCGGATCTCGCCGTTGTCCTGGAGCCCGGCATAGACCACGCCGTCCTTCGCGGCGGCGACGCCGTAGGGAAGGAGCGTGTGGAACCCGACCTGGGCGCCCTTTCCGAACCCGTGCTTGCTGAAATCGGAGGCCGGGCCGCCGGTCACGTGCTGGGTGTAGTTCCCGCCGTCGTTGCCGGCCACCAGCGTTACTCCGCCGTTC
>VAYL01000226.1:0-4566 GCA_005884305.1 Actinomycetota bacterium | reverse complement strand
CCCTGGCCCTGGGAGCAAGCGTCCGACGCGAGCACGAGTAGGCAGGCACCGCCGTTCGCGTTGTACGGGCCGATCGCCTTGAAGTCCGACCGGCCGTTCTGCGGCGTCGGGTTTCGGTTCTCGAAGATCTCCTCCAAGCCGAACACGAGCCGGGTCGGCACGCCGTTGATCTCCTTCGTCGGATCCGGCTGGATCCACTCGTCGTACCAGGACTGGATGCCCGGGCCGATGCCGAGCGGCGTGAGCTGCGCGAGCACCGATCCGCTGGTCGGCGAGAGCATCTGGTTGTCGTCGGCCATCCGCTTCCACGTCAAGCCGAAGTTCTTCGAGACGTAGATGCCATTGAGATAAGTCGGCGTGGCCGTCGGCGTCACCCCGAAGACGTCGGCGCCGGGGGCGTCGAGGCCCTCGACCGTACCGCGGTTGAACAGCACCGCGTCCTGGACCTCCGCGTAGATGTAGCCGTGATTCTGCTGCGGCCCGACCGCGGCGCCGAGCTCAACCCTGCCCACGTGACCCTGTCTCGCGAATCCGATCTTGCCCACGTTGAGCCGCTTGAAGGTGCCCACGTTCCCGGTGGTCGAGCGGTACAGGCCGTTCGCGGGCGCCTCCGGTACCAGGTTGAAGTTCTTGCGCCGGCCATCGCGCCAGCCCACGGCGGCGAGCACCGTCCCGCCCTTGTGGCCGAAGTGATCCGGCGCCTGGACGGCGACGTCGGTGACCACGTTGGCGAAGAAGCAGTTCGGCTTGTGGAACGTGCTGCCCTCACACCGCTTGCCGGTCGGGAGGTTTACGTTGCGGAACGTGCGGCCGTCGTTCTGCGAGCGGAAGAGTCCCGCCCCGGTGGCCGCGTAGATCACCCGCGGGTTGGTCGGGTCGACGGCCGCCTTGAACCCCATCGCCCCGCTCGGGACGCCCTTCGAGCGGTGCCAGGTTCGCCCGTCGTTCGTCGATCGGAAGACCCCGAGGCCGCCATAAGTGTTGCCGCCGAACGCGTTGTCGCCGGTGACGGCGATCAGGGTGCCCCCGCGCGCGGGCGAGTAGCCGAGCGAACCCACCGTCTGCGTCGGCAGCGAGTTCCCGATCGATCGCCACGTCTTGCCCTTGTCGCGGGACTCATACACCCCGCCGCTCGCCACCGCCGCATACAGCCGGTTGTGCTTCTTGTCGTACGCGTAATCGGAGACGCGCCCCGCGAGGAATGCAAATCCGTCCCCGTACGTGCTCGGATAGTTGGGGTCGTTGGCCCTCAGCGGGCCGCGGCCGACGGGCTGCCAGCGCCCGCCGGTTCCCGAGATGCCGGACGAGCCGGACCTCACCAGGCGGCTGTGCTGGCGGGCGGCGGCCGCGTACTGGGCCGTCGAGTCGGCGGCGACGCGCTGCGAGAGGGCGTTATGCGCATCGGCGAGGTCGCCGAACGTCTCCGGCGCATTCTCGAGACTGCCAAGTGAGCCCTCCGATTCCGCGGACGCCTGGGCGACGGTCAGCGGGATCGCGACCAAAACCCCCACAAGCACCGGTGCCCACCTCAGGACGCTCCATCGTCTGCGCATGACCGGCGGAATGCTAGATCGGCATTCGAGTGGTCGCGCCGGTTCCCCCACTCCCGACGTTGTCGGATTACCCCGGCATATGTCCGGAAAATCCGACAACCACCGCTGGGGTTAGGGTTCGCGCCGCCGATGGCCGAGGTCAAGCCCTTCCCGTCCCTCCACTACAACCTCGCCGCCGTCCCCTCCCTCGGCTCGGTAACGGCTCCGCCCTACGACGTCATCGATGCGCCGCTGCGCGCGGCCCTGCTCGCGCGCTCACCGCTGAACGTGGTCGAAATCGACCTCCCCGAGGCGCCCACGGGTCGCGATCCCTACGAGCACGCCGCGGAGACGCTCGAGGCGTTGGAGCTCGACGGCGTCCTCACCGCCGACCGCGAGCCGGCGATCTGGGCGCTTACGCAGGAGTACGCGACGCCGGACGGCTCCCGTCTCGTGCGGCGCGGCTTCATGGCGCGCGTTCGCGTGACGGACTACGGCCCGGGGCTCGTGCGCCCCCACGAGCGCACGCAGCCCGGCCCAAAGGAGGACCGGCTCCGGCTCACCCGGGCCACGCGGCACAACCTCTCGCCGATCTTCGCGCTCCATCCCGGCAGCGTCTGGGAGGCCATCGGGCCCCACGTGGCCGGTGACCCCTGGGGTGAGGTGACCGACGACGACGGAACCGTCCACCGCGTCTGGCGAATCGCCGATCCCGAGGTCCACGAAGCGGTGACGGGGGGGCTCGCGGATGCGGAGCTCCTCATCGCCGACGGCCACCACCGCTACGAGACCGCCAGGACCTACGCCGAGGAGATCGGCGGCGACGGCCCGCACCGCTACACCCTGATGTGCCTCGTCTCGCTCGAGGATCCGGGGCTCACCATCTTCGGGACGCACCGGTTGCTGGCGGGCTTAGACCCCGAGCGCATGGAAGCGGGCATCCGCGAGCACTTCGAGGTCGCCGACGTTCCGGCCGACGAGGCCGATCCCGCCGGCGCGGAGGGCGCGGGCGTCTTCGGCTTCCTCGACTCCGAGCGCTCGCTGCGCCTGCGGCTGCGCGACACGGACGCGGTGGAGGCGGCGCTGGACGGCCGCTCGGAGGCCTACCGGCGGCTGGATGCCGCGATCCTCGAGGAGCTGATCCTGAAGGGCGCGCTCGGCATGACCGGCGACGACATCGCGGCGAAGCGGGGGCTCGGCTACGCGAAGGGGATCGAGGCGGCGAGGTCGGCCATCCGCGACGGCGCCTACGACGCCGCTTTCCTGCTGCGCCCGACCCCGGTCGAGCTGGTGCGCGAGGTGGCCGCGGCGGGCGAGACGATGCCGCCGAAGTCGACGTTCTTCTTCCCGAAGCTCCTGACGGGGATCGTCTTCAACCCCCTCTACTGAGCCCGCGCTAGGGTCCGGCGCAACGTGACGCGCATCTACACGCGCAAGGGCGACGACGGCACGACCTCGCTCTGGTACGGCGGCAGGGTCGCCAAGACCGATGCGCGGACCGAGGCTTATGGGTCGATCGACGAGGCGGGTGCCGCGCTCGGCGTCGCCCGGTCGCTGTGCGGCCCCGACGACGCCGAGCTCGCCGCCGACATCCTGAAGCTGCAGCGTGAGCTCTTCATCGCCGGCGCCGAGCTGGCGACCGCGCCGGAGGCCGAGGACCGCCTCCAGGAGGGAATCACCCGAATCGACGACGACATGGTCGCCGGCCTCGAGCCGATGATCGACCGATACATGGATCGAGTGGAGCTGCCGCCAAAGTTCGTGATCTCCGGGGGCACGACGCTTTCGGCTCAGCTCGACGTCGCGAGGACGGTGATCCGACGGGCCGAGCGGCGCGTTGTCGCGCTGATGGAGGAGGGCCAACTCGCCTCCGAGGCGCCGATGCGCTACCTCAACCGGGCATCGGATCTCGTCTTCGCGATGGCGCGGTTCGCCGACGTGGACGATCCCGAACTCTTCGAGGGCCGCGAGGCTGCCGACGCCGATGGTTAGGGTCACCGCAAAGCGCCGCCAGGGCTTCACCCACGATGTCGAGATCCAGGGTGGACACCGGCTCGTGATCGACGAGCCCGAGGTCGCCGGCGGGGCTGACCAGGGCCCCTCGCCCACCAGGACCGTCGCCGCGGCCCTCGCCGCATGCACCGCGATCACGCTCGAGATGTACGCAGCCCGGAAGGAATGGGACGTCGGCGAGCTGCGGGTCGACGTCGACATGGAGTACGGCGACCACAGTGTGCCGCGCTCGTTCGACGTCACCGTCCACCTGCCGGCCGGCCTGACCTCGGATCAGGCCGAGCGTCTGCGGGCCATCGCGGCCAAGTGTCCCGTCCACCGCCTGCTGGCCCACGATCGCCAGGTCACCATCACCGACCGAGTCGAGGTCGCCGGGTGACATCACCCGGGCCGCGCTGATGGACCTGGAAATCGACGGAAGGTCGTGCGCGGTCACAGGAGCGACCCGCGGGATCGGCCTGGCGGTGGCCGAGCGGCTCTGCCGCGAAGGAGCGCGAGTGGTGCTCGTGGCTCGCTCGCAAGATGCGTTGGACGAAGCCGTCTTGAGGTGCGCCGAGGCCGGCGGCGAGGCGACCGGGATCAGCCTCGACGTCACCGCGCCCGACGCCGGCGAACGCCTCGTAGCGGCCGCCGAGGAGCGATTCGGCTCGCTCGACGTGCTGGTCAACAACGCCGGCACGTCGAAGCGGCGCGGCCTGGATGACGTCGCGGACGACGAGTGGAACGCCGCCTGGGAGCTGAACGTGATGGCGCCGATGCGGGCAATGCGCGCCGCGATCCCGCGGATGGTCGAGCGCGGCTGGGGCCGCGTGGTGAACGTCTGCTCGAGCGCCGGCAAGCGTCCGACCATTTCAACCCCCGACTACTCGGTGGCCAAGGCGGCCGAGCTCTCGCTCTCGCGCGTGTACGCCGAGGTCTACGCGAAGCAGGGCGTGCTGGTAAACGCGATCTGCCCGGGTCCGACGCAGAGCGAGCTGTGGATGGCGCCCGGCGGGTTACTCGATCAGACTATGGAGTCGGG
>VAYL01000225.1:634-5648 GCA_005884305.1 Actinomycetota bacterium | reverse complement strand
CGGCGCGGCGTCTGTACCCGCGTCTACACGGTCACCCCGAAGAAGCCGAACTCCGCGCTTCGCAAGGTCGCCCGCGTCCGGCTCACCAACGGCATGGAGGTCACCTGCTACATCCCCGGCGAGGGGCACAACCTCCAGGAGCATTCAGTCGTCCTCGTGCGCGGCGGCCGCGTCAAGGATCTTCCGGGTGTCCGCTACAAGGTCGTTCGCGGCACGCTAGACGCCTCCGGCGTCTCTGACCGCAAGCAGTCCCGGTCGCACTACGGGGTCAAACGCTAGTGCCCCGCCGCGCCCGCGCAGCCATCCGCCCCGTCGAGCCCGATGCGCAGCATCGGAGCCGGCTGGTGCAACAGGTCATCAACAAGGTGATGAGCGACGGCAAGAAATCGCTTGCCGAGCAGATCACATACGACGCGCTCGCGATCGTCGGTGGAGGCGCTCGAGAACTCGATCAAGGCGCTGACCCCCGTCCTCGAGGTCCGCTCGCGCCGGGTCGGCGGAGCGACCTACCAGGTCCCTGTCGAGGTGCCGGCCCGCCGCGCCCGCACCCTCGCAGTCCGCTGGCTCGTCCAGTTCGCCCGGTCGCGACGCGAGTACGCGATGGCAGAGCGCCTCGCGAACGAGATCCTCGACGCGACCAAGCAGCAGGGCAACGCCTGGAAGCGCAAGGACGACATCTACCGCATGGCCCAGGCCAACAAGGCCTTCGCCCACTACCGCTGGTAGCGGCGCCGTCTTTCTAGCCCGAGACGGGCTTTGGGCGTGTGCCGGGTTTGGGCGAGTAGGGGAGGGCCCCCCGCCCGCCGCTCTCTCGCTGACCTTCTTTGCTCGAAGGAAGATTCACCCGGCATCGAGTGAGTGATTGACAGGGCATATTCCGGTGAAATCCACACTCGATCCGCTCGCGATCGATCAGGCCGAAAAGGCGTCTGCGTCCCTTCCTCGCTGCCTGTTCGCCGGAAGCGCTGCCCCGATCGAGGTCTTCTAACCCCGCCGTCCCCCACGGGCCCTGGCTCGTCGGCGGGTTGCCGTCGCCGGGCGGTCATGGTCGCCCCCCGAGGTCTGCTCCGCCTCCGGCTCGCCGAGTGAGGGAGCGCGGGTTGCCCGCGAGCGGCGCTCGTCGTCGTCCGGCGGCTTCCCGCCCAGCCAGCCTGGCCTGATCGCGTGTAGCTGCTCCGGGTTCAGCGTGCCCAAAGCGACCCCGCACAACGCCAGCGCCAGCGCGCCCACCATCTCGAGCCAGAACCCGGCCTGGGGCTGTGCGGTCGCGCTGATGAACTGGAAGTTGGTCGACGGCGAGCAGCCTTCTAGCGTGCCGGTGTTGTTGGCGTGGGGGAGGTCGATCGTGAGGAAGAGGATCAGGGCGATAACGCCGCAGACGCCGACCGCGATCGCGGCGGGCTTGGACGCCGCCGTGACCGCGACGATCACCGCCATCACGGCGAAGATCGCGAGGACGCCGAGGGCGAAGTAGTGGCGGGGGAGGGCATGCACGTTGCAGATTCCTCCCGCCGTCGTAGAGAGCTGGAACGTGGTCATGAACTCCGACGCGAACAGCGCCGCGGCGCCCGCGATGCACGCGAGAGGTAGGAGCCGCTCCGGGTTCTGGCGCGCCGCGTAGATCGCGCCCACCACGACTCCGCCTCCCAGGCCCAGGGCGAGCGCGAGCGCGAGGCTGGCGCCCGAGATCAGGGCGATGACGAAGCACAGGAGCCCGAACCCGCCTGCGATCGCCAGGCCAAGCGGCACAGCGGCGGCGTATCTGCGCGCGCTCACGTTCCGACCCCCGGCCTGAGCCTGGGCGCCCGCTTCGGCTTGGCCTTGTCCTCGTGCCGTCCGGACACCCGGCGGCGCCGCGCTGAGCGCTCGCCACGGAGTTGCATCGCGAGAAGCGGCCCGACCACCGCCAGCGTGGCGCCCGCGAAGAGTTGCACCCAGAAGGCGCCCAGAAGGACCGCGTGCGCGCCGCTGTAGGCCTCGCCGGCGGTCCCCAGACGCAACCCGTCCGGGCGATCCACGAAGAGGCTGATCGCGACCACGGCCAATCCACCGAACAAGAGCAACCTCGCGAGCCGCCAGTTGCGCCAAACCGCGAACAGGATCACGAACAGGGAGGCGACCGCGATCGCGAACACCCAGATCCCGTGGGCGGACCGCGGCATCGCGCGGTCGACCTGCGGCGCCGGCGCCACGTTCTGCACATGTGCGTATTCCGGCGCTCCGACCTCAACGGCCCGGTAGTCGCCGAACTGCGAGCCGCCCACCGCAATCGTCGTCGCCACCGCCACCAGCGTGAGCCCGCGCGCCGGGGTGACCGTCCGCTCGCCCCATGCGATCGCAACGCGCACCCACCGCCAGGCGATCCGCAGGGCCGGCAGAACTGCCCGCCGCCAGACGGCAAGAATGCCGGCCCCGAGCGCCTCGGCGACCGTCATCCAGATTCGCACCGGCCATCGGAAGATCTCGCGGGCGACCCCCACGACGTCCACCGCGACGGACCGCGCTGCCTTCAGGAGCGCTTCGCGCTGGGCCTCGCGGTCACCGCCCCTGAGGCGCCGCTTCCGTGCCTGAACGCGCAGCCGTAGCGGTCGCCTCGACCGGTCCCCGCGCTCGGCGCGCCGCCTCATGCGCGCCTCCCGACGATCGCGCCGCTCCGTTGCCTCGCTGGATCGCAGTGACTGCACCGCCTGAGCGAGCTCTCGCCGGCGCTCCTCACCGTCGTCCTCCGGCATCTCGGCCGCCGGTTTTTCGGCGCCTGCGAGTGGCCGTTTCCGGCGATCCCGCGAGCCGCGATTCTTGCGACGGTTAAGCCTCATTCAGCCTGCCCGAGGGCCGTCATGACCCTGCTATATTCAGCCGTCGCTCAGGCGTCAGCAAAAGCTGCGTCCGAGCGGGTATCCAATCCATGGAGAGCCGCACGATATAGGCGAGTTCGGGTCGATTCGGGACTAGCGCCAAGGCCCGTGCGGGCCTTTTTTGTGGGCGCGTTCCGTGTCCGGCCCGGCATCTCCTCCTTAGCGGCGCCGTAGCTCCGATTGGCCACGACAGTTAAAGACACTTTACGCAAATGCCACGCACATTCCCACTAGAGAAGACCCGGAATATCGGGATCATGGCTCACATCGACGCCGGTAAGACGACGACGACCGAGCGGATCCTGTTCTACACGGGGCGTACCCACAAGATGGGGGAGGTCCACGAGGGCGCGGCCGTCATGGACTGGATGGAGCAGGAGCAGGAGCGCGGCATCACGATCACGTCCGCCGCGACCGCCGCTGAGTGGCAGGGGCACCGCATCAACATCATCGACACCCCCGGCCACGTTGACTTCACCGTCGAGGTCGAGCGCTCCCTGCGCGTCCTCGACGGCGCGATCGCGATCTTCGACTCCGTCGCCGGCGTCGAGCCTCAGTCCGAGACCGTCTGGCGCCAGGCCGACAAGTACATGGTCCCCCGGATCGCCTACATCAACAAGATGGACCGCACGGGCGCCGACTTCGACAAGGCTATCCAGACCATGCGCGACCGCCTCGGAGCCAATCCGCTTCCGATCCAGCTTCCGATCGGCGCCGAGGCCGACTTCGCCGGCGTCGTCGACCTGATCGAGAACAAGGCCCTCGTCTGGAAGGACGAGCTCGGCACCGAGTTCGACTACGAGGAGATCCCGGCCGAGCTCCAGGACGCCGCCCACGAGGCGCGGACGCACCTCGTCGAGGCCTGCGCCGACTACGACGACGAGCTGATGGAGGCGTATCTCAACGACGAGGAGATCCCGCACGAGCGGATCGCCTCATCGCTCCATCAGGCGACGATCGACATCAAGGTCACGCCCGTCCTCTGCGGCTCCTCGTTCAAGAACAAGGGCGTGCAGCCGCTGCTCGACGCGATCGTCGAGCTCCTCCCATCCCCGCTTGAGGTCCCGCCAGTCACCGGGATCGAGCCGCCCAATAAGGGCGAGGATGGCCAAGGCCGCGAGGCCGAGCGCCCGGCCGACGAGAGCGCCCCATTCGCAGCGCTCGCGTTCAAGGTCATGGCCGACCCCTACGTCGGCAAGCTGACCTACTTCCGCGTGTACTCGGGCAAGCTCAGCGCCGGGAGCCGAGTGCTCAATTCCTCCAACGGCCGCACGGAGCGGATCGGCCGTCTGCTGATGATGCACGCCAACCACCGGTCCGAGATCGAGGAGTGCTATGCGGGCGACATCTGCGCGGGCGTCGGGCTCAAGCAGACCGGCACCGGCGACACCCTCTGCGCCCCGGACGCGCCGATCGTGCTCGAGACCATCGAGTTCCCCCAGCCCGTCATCGCCGTCGCGATCGAGCCCAAGACGAAGGCCGACCAGGAGAAGCTCTCCGCCAGCCTCGCCCGCCTCGCGGAGGAGGACCCGACCTTCCAGGTGCAGTCCGATGAGGAGACGGGCCAGACCCTCATCCACGGGATGGGCGAGCTCCACCTCGAGGTGATCGTCGACCGGCTCCTGCGCGAGTTCAGCGTCGACGCGAACGTCGGCCGCCCGCAGGTCGCATACCGCGAGACTGTCAACCGCCACGTGGACAAGATCGTGGGCCGCTTCGTGCGCCAGACGGGTGGGCGCGGCCAGTACGGCCACGTGGTGATCAACATGGAGCCGGCACCCGGCGAGGGTTTCGACTTCGTCAACAAGATCAAGGGCGGGACCATCCCCAGCGAGTTCATCCCCGCAGTCGAGCAGGGGATCGAGGAGGCGCTCGCCTCCGGCGTCCGCGCGGGATATCCCATGGTCGACGTGCGGGTGGAGCTGGTGGACGGCTCCTACCATGAAGTGGACTCCTCGGAGATGGCCTTCAAGATCGCTGGCTCGATGGCGGTCCAGGAGGCCGCGCGCCGCGCCGACCCCAGCTTGCTGGAGCCGGTGATGGCGGTTGAGGTGGTGACGCCCGAGGAGTTCCTCGGCGATGTCATCGGGGACCTCTCGCGGCGGCGAGGCAAGGTTCAGGGCCAGGAGCCGCGCGGAAACGCGGTGGCGATCCAGGCG
>VAYL01000225.1:0-560 GCA_005884305.1 Actinomycetota bacterium | reverse complement strand
GAGGAGGTGCCGGCGAGCATCGCCGAACAACTCGTTGAGCACCGCAGTCCGGAGCCCGTGGCTGCGGCGTAGTTTTCCTTATATTCCGGGGGTTCGCCCGGATTCGAAGAGCCCCGAAAACACCCGCAAAACGAACCGAGATAAAGACTTAATTGAAACGACAGAAAGGCCAAAGGAGCGAGATGTCCAAGGAGAAGTTCGAGCGCGATAAGCCGCATGTCAACGTCGGCACGATCGGTCACATCGATCACGGCAAGACGACGCTGACGGCTGCGATCACCAAGGTCCTCGCCGAGCAGCAGGGCGGCACCGAGGAGCGTTCGTTCGAATCGATCGACAACGCTCCGGAGGAGAAGGAGCGCGGTATCACGATCGCGACTTCGCACGTCGAGTATCAGACCGAGAACCGTCACTACGCCCACGTGGACTGCCCGGGCCACGCGGACTACGTGAAGAACATGATCACCGGTGCGGCGCAGATGGACGGCGCGATCCTCGTGGTCTCGGCGGCCGACGGCCCGATGCCGCAGACGCGCGAGCACATCCTGCTCGCCCGGCAG
>VAYL01000261.1 GCA_005884305.1 Actinomycetota bacterium | reverse complement strand
GTCCGCGGACGCGAGCCCCACGTCCGCGACGACGATCCACGCCGCGGCGTCGGGATCCACGAACTCGGCGAGCAGGACGATCGCCTCCGGCTGTACGGGGCCGCCGACGTACACCGGCTCCGTGCCCGCGATGTCCGACAGCGGCGGCACAACCGCCTCGACGGCGGTCTCTGACGGCCGGTTGAGCACGATGCCCAGCGCCCCGTCGTCGTTGTGCTCCGTCATGAAGACGACGCTCCGCGCGAAGTTCGGGTCGATCAGCGCCGGCGAAGCGACGAGCAGCTTGCCGCGGAGCGAGTCCTCCATCGACCCTCATTCTGGCGCAGGTGACTGGCTAACCTCGAAGCATGGTCTACGACGTAACTGAGCGGGACTTCATGGAGCGCGTCGTCGAGCGCTCGCGGGAGATCCCCGTGGTGGTCGATTTCTGGGCCGAGTGGTGCGGGCCATGCCGGACGCTCGGGCCCGCGCTCGAGGCGGCGATCGAGAAGCGCCAGGGCGAGGTCGAGCTGGCGAAGCTGGATACCGACGCCAACCAGTCGCTCGCCGCGGGCTTTGGGATCCGCGGCATCCCAGCCGTCAAGGCATTCAAGGACGGCAAGGTGGTCGCGGAGTTCAGTTCCTGGACGGGATCGTCCCCTCCCCTGCCGACAAGCTCGCCGCCGCGGACGATGAGGACTCGCTGCGCAAGGCACTCGAGCTCGACCCCCGCAACGGCCAGGCGGCCCGCAAACTCGCCCGGCTGCTGCTCGACCGCGGCGACACCGACGAGGCGCTAGAGCTGCTCGACCGGTTCCCGGGCGATTTCGAGGCCGAGGGGTTCGCGGCACGGGCCCGGCTGCTCGCTGAGATCGGCGAGGATCGAACGGACGGCGCCGGGACGCTCAGCCGGGCCTTC
>VAYL01000224.1:672-6483 GCA_005884305.1 Actinomycetota bacterium | reverse complement strand
TGGCAGGACGGCGCTCAATTGACTCCGCTCTCCGATGCCGCAACTTGGCTGCTGCTTTTCGCGCAAAGCAGAACTGACGGCGACCACATGTTTATCCCTGCTGTGGATGAGGTCGACTTCATCATCGTATGTCGATCGTGGATCAGCGGACTCCACGGGAGACTGTTTGTTGGGTCGTATGTCGCCGCTTCGGCTCCAGCCATCGGTAAATGATGAAGGCGATCATGAACGCGCCATCAAACGGGTCCCGACGACTTGCCGACCGAGCCGTTGACCCGGCGGTTATCTCCCTCGTCTCGCGGCGATTGTGGCGGGCGACGACCCTGGCGAGGATCCGATGAGGACGGTCGCAGCCGCCCTTTACGACAGGGGCGCGGGTGGCCCGGCGTGAAGGAGGGCGCGGGGGTCAACGCTCCTCCTTTGCGCGCGATAACGAGCACTGGCTGGGCCTGTCCTTGCACTACCCGGAGCGGCGGGCGATCCCGCCACCAGCCGGACGTTCAGCGTCGGCGTGACCAGCTCGTCGGCCGGCCCATGAGGCCGAGGATGCGGACAATGTAGGCCTCGTACGACGCACGGATCGTCGAGCAGGTCCCGATCTCGGCCTAGCCGTCGATGCGTCATTTTGCCCTCGGCGGTCGCGAAAGACAGCCTCGGATGGCTCGGCCGCCTTATCGTGCGACCTGGTGGCCCTGACGAGCCGGGAGCAAGCCGTGTGCGCCGAGATCGGGCGGCGCCGTGATGCCCTCGTCGAGCTCGCGAGCGACCTCATCCGCTTCGACACGACGGCCCGCAACGTTGGCGACCCGCCACGGGATGAGGCCGCCCTGCAGCGACTGCTGGCGGAGCGGCTCGCCGCCGTCGGCGCCGACTGCGACCTATGGGAGCCGTCGGCCGACGAGATGGCGCGCCGACCGCTCGTCCCTCCCGGGCTTGACTACCACGGCCGTCCCCAGCTCGTCGCGCGGTTCGGCGGCGACGGCGACGGCCGCGCGCTTCTCTTCAACGGCCACATTGACGTCGTCTCTGCCGAGCCGCGGGAGCGCTGGACGAGCGATCCGTTCGACCCGGAGGTGCGTGAGGGTGCACTGTATGGACGCGGGTCCTGCGACATGAAGGGCGGCATAGCCGCGATGGTCGCTGCCGCAGAAGTCCTCTCGTCGCTCGGCGTCCACCTCGCCGGCAGTCCTCGGGCGCGGGGAGCTCCGCCATCGTCCAGCGCGGCATCCGTGCCGACGCGGGCATCGTGACCGAGCCGACCGGCTTCGACGTCTGGGTCTCCTGCAGGGGCAGCGAGTACGGGGTCGTGCGGGTGCCCGGCCGCCCCGGCCATGCCGAGATGCGACAGCCGCCGTGGCGGCATGGAGGTGCGGTCAACGCAATCGAGAAGGCCACCGTGGTCATCGACGCAATGCGCCGGCTGCGCGCCGCGTGGGCGACGCGCGAGGGACTCGATCATCCGCACCTCTCCCGCCCCGATCTCCTGCCGACGCTGGCGAGCGCTGGGGAGTGGGCCGTCACCTATCCCGCGGGCTGCGACCTGACGATCGCCGTCCTCTACCTCCCCGAGCAGGCGGACCGCGACGGCTCGGGATCCGCGATCCGCCGAGAGGTGGAGGAGTGGCTCGTTCGCGAGACCGGGCACGACGATTGGCTGGCCGAGCACCCGCCGGCGATCGAATGGTGGCCAAACGGCGTAATGCCGCTCGAGATCCCCGATGGCGAGCCGATCGTCGGCCTTACGCTGGAGGCGACCCGCGATGTCGGGGCTCCGGGCGCAGCCTCCGGGCTCGATTCGTGGTACGACGGCGCCGCGTTCACGCTGCTGGCGGGCATCCCGTCCGTCGCCTACGGGCCCAGCGGCTTCCGGTCCGGCGGCGTCAGTATCGCGCATACCATCGACGAGCACGTCCCGGTCGATGATCTAGTTACCTGCGCGCAAGGGCTCGCGGTCACCGCGATGAGGTTCTGCGGTGCGACGTGAGCACATTGGTGGTTGCCGGCAGGGTACCCGCACGTTTACCGGGTCCCATTCGCTGGTCGCCTGAGCGACCGAACCGCTAGTGGGGTGTGATCCCCGTAGATGTTCTGGTCAAGACCTCATGCTCGCGGACAGGTGTCGGGGCCCCAGGTGCCATCGGCGGCGGCGGGTTTCCGCGACCATCTTGCGTCGCTCATGCTCGATCACCGCGGAAGCGGCAGCTCCGGTCGCGCGCGGGCAGCCCGGCTTCCAACCCGTCCAAACAATCGGTCGAAGTTTGGACCCGCTGAGCGCCCCGCCGTCGCTTGGCGTGAACCGGGCCGGGAAGCAACCAGTACATGGGGATGTAGGGGGCAGCGCGTCCCAGCGTTTGGTGACCCCCAGGCTGGGCGCGCGCCCCCGACGCGACGGGGGCCCGCTTCGGCGGGCTCTTGTCGCGAGATTGCGTCGGCGATGTCGCAGGAGAACGTCGAGATCGTGCGCAGAGTTCTTGATCCGATCGACTGACCGGGCGCCAAGCTTTCCCTAGCGCTACTGACTGGCCAACGCACTGGTCGAATTGGCCTCTGCAGGATTTGCCGCTCAAGCACTTCCCGCCTATGCCGAGCTAGGTAGGGAACGCCCCGCCACTGGCACGGCGAGGGCAACCCAAGGAAGGGAATAGACGTGACAACCAAAGACGACGTGACGAAGGTTCTCGCCGTGCGGCGGGCGTTCGACGCCGGGGCGGAACGGGCCAACTCGCGCCGTTGGTCGGCAACGCGACAACAGCGGCTTGAAGCCAACGCCCGGCGCATCCTTCGCGCCGTCTTGGAGCGCGAGCCAACCGCCGACGAAATTGCCGCGGCAATGGGCGACGCAGATGAAATGTCGGCGCTTACGCGCCTAAACGAAGCCGCCGCCGCGAACCGATCCTCACCGGCACATTGACGTCCCTGCCGACACCAGGTGCTGAGCGAGCGACCTCGCGGGGAAAGGTCGAGATCGTGCTTCGGATCGTCGATTCGTTCAATGCGAGAGACATCGGCGAAGCACTGCGAGACGTGGCAGATGGCTTCGAGTTGGATTGCTCGAACTCGATCGGCCCACTCAAAGGCGTCTATCGAGGCCGCGACGCTGCAGGGGAAGCCTGGAGGTCTCTTCTCAACGCCTGGATGACCGTGTACTGGGACCCCGTAGAGGTCATCGACATCGACGACTCGCGAGTCGTCGTGGTGAATCGCAGCCAGATGCGGCGTCGTGGCATCTATGCGGATGAGATTGAGGCGCAGCTGTGGACGGTCAGAGGCGGCAAGGCGGAACGGCTCAAGCTCTATCAATCGAGGTCGGAGACCCTCGAAGCCGCCGGGCTGCGGGAGTAAGCAGCGCGACTTTTTGGGGACCGTTCCCGGCTCACTGTTCCACTGACCGGCGCACGACATCCTAGTCTGGCGCGGTATGCCACTTCGGAACAACACGGTGCGCCGATACCGTCGCCAACGCGGGCGGTGACGAGGCAGATGCGAATCGCCCTACGGGTTATCTCCATCGCTGGAGCCGTGATCGTCGTCGGCTCACTGTTTCTGCACTGGTGGACCGAGATCGTGCTCACCGGGACTTCCCCCAACACCGTCGCGGAGTCGGGATGGCACTCGTTTCATCACGGGGACGCCGCACTGGCCGCCATGGCCGGAGCGGCGATCGTGGTAGCCGTTTTTAGTTTCTTTGTGCCGCGACGCGCTTTGATGGCAGCGACGGGTGTGTTGGGAGTCGCCGCCGTCGCCTTGACGGTTAGGCACATCGCCTCGCCACC
This sequence comes from Actinomycetota bacterium, assembly GCA_005884305.1. GTDB lineage: Bacteria > Actinomycetota > Thermoleophilia > Solirubrobacterales > 70-9 > AC-56. Next base: position 2,710 of record VAYL01000224.1, on the reverse strand, counting down.
GGAATCAGCAGTTAGCACCGACATCGGTGCGTATCTGGGCCTCGCCGGAGCGGCGATTCTGGCGACCGCCGGAATAGGAGCCGCCCTTCTAATGCCCGAGGGTTAGATCGGGGACCCGATGAACCGCGCCTGCGCGCTCGCGTGGAGTTCGCACTAGCGCCAACCCCGATTGCAGCGCGCGCATGAGGGTCGCAGGTTCGCCGGGAATCGTCGCCACCGACCCCGATCGGGATGATGTGGTCGATAAAACGGCCCCCAGGGATTGCGACGGTCAACCGCATCACGTCGCTGGCCCGTAGTGGTCGTGGTGCTTCCACCGCAGCTCCTCGAACAGCGACAACTCCTCGACGTCGCTAACGAGCAGCACCACCACGCCGTCGACGACGACGGGCACCGCGGCCACCCAGCCCGCGCCGGCGTGCAACGAGGCCGCGGCCAGGAAGGCCGTTGAGGTCTCGACGTTCGAGAACGACGTACGGCAGCTGCACATCGTTGCTCCCAGTCAGCCGCTGATCAGCCCCCACGCGACGCCGCCCGGCTACGCGATCGGCAAGCTCGCCTGCCACGACTTCACCGGTGACGGCCAGCAAGAGATCCTCGTGCACTCGTCTGGCGAACTTAGGCGGTGGAGGCGAATGCGGGGTCGTCGCGGGAGACGTAACCTGACCCGATTCGTCTCTCGCTACGACGCATGGATAGTCGAGCGAGTTCGCCTCCGCGCGTGACTCTGCTTAGGCCATCAACGTCGGCAGCGCTCCGGCTCGGGCGTGGCCTCGGACTTCCTGGGGACGCGGGTCATCGCGGCGAGTCCGCGGCTCCGGATCGTGAGCCCGAGCGCGCCGACGGCGAGCGCCACAGCAGCCAGGCCGTAGGCGAGATCCGCGTCTCCCACTGCGAGCAAGAGCCCGCCCAGGATCGGGCCGATTGCGTAGCCGGCCGCGTAGACCAGGTTCAGGACCCCGTAGGCGAGCCCCCGCTCGCGGCCGGGAAATGCCTCGTCGAGCCACGGCACCGACGCCGCCATCATGAGACTGAACCCGGCGCCGTAGATGCCGAGTGCGACCGCGGTGCCGCTGACTCCGGGCAGGACCGCGAGCGCCAACACCGAGGCGGCGGTCACTGCGAGGCCGGTGACCGCGGGGCTGCGGCGGCCGCGCCGATCTCCCCAGCGGCCACCCAGCGGTGACAGCGCCGCGTCGACCGCGATCGAGGCGGCGAACAGGAGGCCGATCGCCGCGCTCGAGAGGCCGAGGCGGGCGTTGAGGTCGAGCGGCGCCACCACCTCGACGAGGCCGAGAGAGCAGGCACCGCCGAACATGATCGCCGCCGCCCATGCTCCGATCCCCGACCGCGTGGAGCGGATGATCGCCGGGAGCGCAGGCACGGCCGAGGTAGTCCGAGCTCCCTCGTGAGGGAGGACGGCCAGCGCCGCCACCAGCAGTGCGAGTGCGAGGCCGCAAAGGATCAGGAACGGGGCCTCGAACGAGAGCAGCTGGGCGGTCACGCCGCCGAGCGCCGGGCCGGCGATCGAGCCCGCGCTCGTTGCGCCGAGGGCGACCCCGAGCGCCTCGCCGCGGTGCCCCGGTGGCGCCGTGTCGGAGACTAGCGCCAGGGCCGAGATCCAGCTCGCTGCGGAGCCGACCCCCTGAACGGCGCGAGCGGCCATCAGGATGCCGATCGAGTCGGAGAGCGCCATTAGGACCGAGCCGATGGCAACGATCAAGAGCCCGGCGACCAGCAGGGCGCGACGGCCCACGGCATCGGCGGCGCGCCCAAGCGGCAGTGAGAGCACCGCGATCGGGACCGCGTAGGCCGCGAGCGCGAGTCCGAGCGCGGCGTCGCCGGCGCCCGTGCGCGCCTCGATCTCCGGTAACAGCGGGGCGATCAGCCCGAGCAGCGCCGAGTCGATTGTCACCGCGCCGACGCCGATCGCGACAATGGCGCGCCTTCTCGGCGGAGAGTCTCGAGTCGCGGATCCCAAAACGGCCGTGTCTTATGCCCGATCCGTCGTCGGCGGCCACCGGGACGTATAGCGACT
>VAYL01000224.1:0-505 GCA_005884305.1 Actinomycetota bacterium | reverse complement strand
CCTTTCGCAGTCCAGGCGGGCGGTCCGGCCAGACGGATGCTCACCCCCGGAGCACCGTGCCGCGATATCGCGTAAGCGCCGTCTTGGCGAATCGTTCGCAATCGAGCTCCGAGCGCTTCTTGCCCTCGCGGTATTGGTGGATGTGATGCGCCTCGTGAGCGGCGGCCGTGACAAGCCATTCGCGCCAGTCGGCGTAGCTGAAGAACGGAAACCGATTGCGCGGTCCGACCTCATGCGGAGCCTTGCCGTTGCGATTGTGGGGTGGCACCGGATAGCTGACACCGTTGCCAATCTTGATTGTCACCAGATAACGAGCCCGGCGAGGGGCATTGGAGATCGAGGGCACACCGTCGTAGGCGCGAGCGCGGAGGCCGTGACCTCCCTTTACGTTCACGCAGACCCGATCCATGTCGATGCCCTCGGTCGCGAAGCGCACAAGCTCGCGAACCTCCTCATCGGGGTGCCTACTCGTATTACGGATCCAGGTCATCGGTTCGCGACTCAG
>VAYL01000223.1 GCA_005884305.1 Actinomycetota bacterium | reverse complement strand
ATTACCGGAGGTCCTGGAACACGTCGAGCCATACCCGTTCGCCTCGACGGGTGAGGTAGCCGCGTGTGTTTCGCGTGGGCCTCGCCTGGCGCCGGCCGTCGAGCGACATCCACGCCGCCGGCTTGAAGCTCCCGCGATGCGGTGTCCAGACACGCTGTGCCCGGCCGGCGAAATGGAAGGTCATGTCCATGTTGCACTTGATCTCAGGCCCGCCAAGCGGGTCGCGCGAGCGAGTTCCCCCGGGCAGGACGTAGCGGCCCTGCACGATGCGCTCCGGTTTACCGCCATGCAAATCGAGCGCTCGGACCAGCGCGTCCCCCGCGATGTCCGCCGTCTTGGAGCTGGCCGCCTCGGAGTCGTCGGAGTGCCCACATCCGAACCGGTCCGTGTCGCTACCGCTCACGTCCTCGCCCGGGACTCCCACGCCATTTCCGCGGGGGAAGATGTAGCCGACCATGTCGTCGCCAAGCCCGTCGATGAAGCGGAACGGCGTGTGCATATGCGCCATCACCCAGGGCGGGAGCGGGAACTCGGGCTTCGGCATGTCATCGGGCCCCATGAAGCTGCGCAGGTAGGTGAACGGGAACACCTCGCCCGGCACGGACGCGAACGTGCCGTCACCGATGCGGAACGCGGCCACCTCGCTCTTCACCTCGTCGCCGGACGTGCTCCCGTTCGGCGCCACCGGGAATCGCGTCCTGCAGTCGTCCGTGTAGCCGGGCCGAGCGGCGAAAACGCCGGCGTGCGCCCCGATCGCAAACAGCTTGTTCGTCAGCGGGATGCAGATGTGGAACCGCTGTCCCCAAAGCGCGTCGGAGCGCGAGGGCCGGGCTCGCTTGCGGAACGCCGTGATCACGGACCCGGCGAGCGCACGCCCCAAGGCCTGCGTCTCGCCGTGATAACCGACCGGCGTCATTCCGCCCTTTGAGTCGAACAGCGTCCGGCAGCCGGCCGGGTGATCCTCGTCGACGAACTGCTGGGGTATCCGCGAGAGCGCCTTCGAGAACACCTCGGGCGTCTCGACGCTCCCGACCGATCCCGCCATCTCGATCGCCACGCCGCCGTACTTGTGCTCCAGCCGTTGCCTGAAGAAGTGGATCCAGTCGGCGCTCACCCAGCGCTTCTGCGCCTCACTCGGGTTGAAGCCCAATGACTCAGCATGCTGGCTCACGTTCGCAAGCGTTGCGATCACGTGACCGTGCCTCCCGACCGCCTGAAGGCTCGGCATCAGCTGGTCGTCGACGAACGGATACGAGGACCAGCACTGCCGCAGGTTCGCCGGCTCGATCCCCTCCGCGTAGCGGATCCGCGCGGGTTGCTGCCTCTTTGCCGCCCGCTCGATCGCCTTCGCCGACTTGCGCACCATGTAGTTGGCGAAGTAGGCGTTGACGCTCGACGTCAGCGCGTTGACGCCCGAGATCCCGATCGTGTCGGGCGCCGACTCGTCGTGGTTGGAGCTGATGAAGATCCCGTGGATGTCGAAGCCGTCGGCATTGACCCGGTGCCGGATGCGCTGCAGATAGACGTTGAACGCTCCCTCGTTGTCGAGGACCTCGACCGCCACGGTCCGCCCGCCGTGCGAGACGACCATCGCCCGCGCGCCGACCTTGTCCGCCACGTGGTCGTAGAAGCGCGGCGAGTCCGACCCACCGCCCAGGAAGTTGCCGTCCCAGCGGCCGTTGCCGTTGCAGTCGACGAACGCGTCGCCCGAGTCGTAGTGCCCCGAGCCCTGCTGGTCCTTGTACGGCTCCTCGAACGCGAACTTCCGGGGCCCGTCGAAGGTCCCCGTCGGAGCGCAGTCGGCCGGGTCGTTCTTGACCTTTCCCGCACGCGGCGGCGTGAAGCTGACCGTCGCGGCGCCCACGCGGAAGTGGGCGGCGCGGTGAGACGATGAGGCGTTCGCTGGGGACGTGACGACAATCGCGGTGCAGGTCAGTGCCATGCTCATGACGACCGCCCGCGACGCGCTCCTCCTCCTCACGACCCGGAATTATTCGCCATCGCGGCCGCTCGCGCCGGCCGGCGTGGATAGGGTCACGCAACGATGGTCGTCGAGGCCCGACCCGCCGCAACGCTGATCCTCCTTCGGCGCGGCGGCAAGCATGTGGAGCGCGGCGTCGAGGTCCTCCTCGTGCGCCGCAGCCCGGAGGCGCGCTTCATGCCCGGCGTGTGGGTGTTCCCCGGCGGGGGCGTGGACGCCATCGACGCCGGCGACGAGGAGGCCGCCCACATGGCGTGCGCCATCCGCGAGCTGAACGAGGAGGCCGGCATCGAGCTCTCGCCCGATGCGGAGCTTCTCGCGTGGTCGCGATGGATCACTCCGGAGCCGGTCCCGGTGCGATTCGACACTCGGTTCTACGTCGCGCTCGCCCCACCGCATTCGCCACCGCGGCCCGACGGGCAAGAGACGACCGAGGCGGAGTGGTTCTCCCCCGCCGGCGCTCTGGAGCGCCACGGCGCCAGCGAGCTCGACCTCGTGTTCCCGACGATCAAGCACCTCGAGTCGCTCCTCCTGTACTCGACTTCCGACGAGGTCCTGGAGGCGGCGAGAGGGCGCACGATCGAGCCGGTCATGCCTCGGGTTGTCGGTGAGGGCGACGACCGCCGGATCGCGCTTCCCGGCGAACCCGGGTACTCACCGTGATCGCCGTCGAGGCCCTCACCAAGCGCTACGGGCGCACCGTGGCCGTGGACGGGCTCACGTTCACTACGCGCCCTGGGTCAATCCTTGGCTTCCTTGGGCCGAACGGCGCCGGCAAGACGACCACGCTGCGGATCATTCTCGGCCTCGCCCACCCCACCTCGGGAACGGCCACGATCGATGGCCGCCCCTACCGCTCGCTTGGCGACCCCACCGGCGAAGTCGGGTCGGTGCTCGACACGTCGGGCCTTCACCCGGGCCGCCGCGGTCGCGACCATCTGCGCATCATCGCCCGCGCGGCCGGGCTGCCGGTCAGCCGGGTCGACGAGGTTCTCCGGCTGGTCGACCTGGAGTCGGCGGCCCGTGTGCGGACCGGCGCCTACTCGCTGGGAATGCGCCAGCGGCTGAACCTCGCTGCGGCCATTCTTGGCGATCCGCGGACGCTGGTCCTGGATGAGCCCGCGAACGGTCTGGACCCTCAGGGGATCCGCTGGCTACGCGACTTCCTGCGCTCGCTTGCCGCGGACGGCCGCACGATTCTGGTGTCGAGCCACGTTCTGTCCGAGGTCTCGCAGACCGTGGACGAGGTCGTGGTAATCCACCGCGGGCGCCTGCGCGCGCACTCGACGCTGACCGAGCTCACCGCGCGCGGCGCCGGGAGCGCCACGGTACGGGTGCGCAGCCCGCAGGCCGAGCGGCTCGCCGAGCTCCTCGGCCCTGCTGCAACGCAAGTACAGCCCGGGCTGCTCACCGTCGGCGACCGGCCCCCCGAGCAGGTGGGCGAACTCGCCGCCCAGAACGGGATCACGCTCCACGAGCTGGTCGCCGAGCGGGCCGACCCCTCGCTGGAGGAGGTCTTCCTCGAGCTGACCCGTGACACGGATGGTGACGTTGCGTGAGCGCGCTGATCGCCGCCGAGTTCCTCAAGCTCCGGACAACGCGCACCTTCTGGTGGCTGAGCCTCGTCGCGGTCGCGCTGCCGGTGCTGGTCGTCGTGATCACGCTGGCGACGAGCAACACCGTCAGTCAGGACGACGGGCGCTCGCTCCTGAGCAACATCGGCATCGCCGGCCTGTTCACGCTCATCCTGGGCGTAGTGGGGGCCGCCGGGGAGTACCGGCACGGAACCATCACATCGACGTTCCTCGTGGCGCCGGACCGGCGCCGGGTCCTGGTGGCGAAGGCGCTCGCACATGCGATCGGCGGGCTGTTCGCGGGGCTCGTCGCGGCGGTCGTGGTCCTCGCGATCGCGATCCCTTGGCTATCGAGTCAGGGTCACGCCGTGGGGACGCTCAGCCTCAGCACCGGCGACATCGCGGCGATCGCCGCCGGGTCGGTCGCCTACGCGGCGGTCGCGGCGATTCTGGGGGTCGGTTTCGGATCGCTTCTGACGAGCCAGGTCGCCGCGGTCGTGATCGTCCTGATCCTCGTATCCGTGGTCGATCCGGTGGCGGCCGGGCTGGCGCACCAGTACGGCAAGTTCAGCCTCCAGGGCCTCGGGATGGCCATGAGCGGGAACTCGAGCGAGAACGCGGGCTACGAGCTTTTTGCGCCAGGAGTTTCAGGTCTCATCTACCTCGGCTATTCGATCGCCCTCATAGCCGCCGCCGCGGTCGCCGTCCCCCGGCGCGACATCGGCTAGCGGCGGGTTATCTTTCGGCCGTGACCGCCAGCCTGCCGCAGGAGGTCCGCGAGGCGTTCGGGAGGTTCGTCACGTGCGAGTACGTGACGATCG
>VAYL01000222.1:16954-17401 GCA_005884305.1 Actinomycetota bacterium | reverse complement strand
GCAGGAGAACGTGGACGTGATCCGGCGGATCTACGCCGTGTGGGGCAAGGAGGGATCGCCGGTTCCGTCAGGGCTGCTGGACCAGCAGATCGAATGGGTCAACCCGCCGGATGCGATCGAGCGCGGGACGAGAGCCGGCATCGACGCGTTCGCCACCGCCCTTGGCGCCGTGTCAGACACCTTCGCGGGTGTCGGCGTCGACATCGACGAGATTCTCGACGCCGGCGATCGCGTCGTCGTTCTGGCGACGCTCCACGGCCGCGGTCGGGGCAGCGGCGCGGAGGTGGAGCGCCGCCAGGGTTACGTGTGGACGCTTCGCGACGGCAAGGCGATTCGATTCGAGTGGTTCAACCGCCCCGACGACGCCATGCGGGCCGCCGGGATCCACTGCTAGCTACTTCGCGCAGACGTCCAACGGGACCGTGCTCCCGTTGCCGGTGCTCGCGA
>VAYL01000222.1:12241-16882 GCA_005884305.1 Actinomycetota bacterium | reverse complement strand
ATGCGACGTTCTTGCCCTTCCCGCGCGCCGTGGACCTGCTCCAGGTGTGCCAGCGGTCGTCCTTGGTCCGGACGAAGAACGCCTCGACGAGCGGCTCGCCGCGCTTGTGGAAGGTGCAGCGCTCCGGCTTGTAGCGATAGACGCGCTTGCCCGTGTTCGGGCTGATGCAGACCACCTGGGTCCGGTGGCCGGCTCGAGCCACAGCTGCCGCCGGCATGGCGAGTGCCAGCGCCACCGCACCGCAGACGACGATCCCGATCAATCTCATTCCGGTACCTCCTGCTCGCTCTCCTGAGCGGAAAGCTACTCCGAGAGGTAAGGGCTGCGGCCGTATGGTCGCTAACCAATTCGATGAGTGAAGCGGTGCGAGACTGCGAGCTGCGCGGCGGACATGCCGGACATGTCACCCTGCGCCCCCCGGTGAGGGCGCAGAAGATCAGAACCGCGGCCGGCGAGAGATCCGAGGGATGGATCGACGAGCTGCGGTCCGACGGCGCCGAGCGCGACGAGGCGATCGGGCGCCTGCATGCCCTGCTCCTTCGAGCGGCGCGGTTCGAGGTCATGCGGAGAGCAAGGTTCGTCCCGCACGTGCGCGGCGGTGACCTCGACGACGTCGCGCTGCAGAGCGCCAACGACGCGCTGGTGGCGGTGCTGGCGAAGCTCGATCGCTTCCGCGGCCAGAGCCGCTTCACGACCTGGGCGTACAAGTTCGCTCTGCTGGAGGCGGCGGTGAAGGTCCGGCGCCTCGCATGGCAGGGCCGCGAGATCCCGCTCGAGCCAACGGAGTGGCCCCGGTTCGCCGACTCCGGTTCCTCGCCGCATGCGCAGACGGAGCGCGGCGAGCTTTTAGGCGAGATCTCACGGGCGATCGACACGGAGCTCACCCCGCACCAGCGGGAGGTGCTCGTCGCCCTGGCGTTGAACGAGGTCCCGATCGACGTGCTTGCCGAACGGCTCGGCACGACGCGCGGGGCCCTCTACAAGACCCTCCACGACGCGCGACGCAAGCTGCGTCGAGCGCTCGATCCGGAGGAGGAGAGGGGGCAGGCAGATGACTGACAAAACACACCCACAGGAGGAGCTCGCTCGGCGTCTGCTCGGCCCGGCGGGGCCCGAGCTGGGCTGCGACGAGTGCTTCGAGGAGCTCGATCGGTACGTGGAGCTCGAGTTGGCCCGCGGCGGCGATGCCAATGCCGCGGTCCCCGGGATGCGGGCGCATCTGGACGGCTGCCCGGCATGTCAGGAGGATTACGCAAGCCTGCGTGCGCTTGTCGAGGCCGAGGCGTAAGAGCGAACCCCGCGGGAACGCTAACTACCACGTAGGACCGACCTACGAAGGAGGTCTCGATGGAGAGCACCACTGTTCAAGCGCCCCAGCGCTCGACCGGAAACGGCCGAGCCGGATACGCCGGGGCGCAGCCCGCCGCCGAGTCGACGGCGGTCAACACGGCGGCGCATCAGGCGTTCTGGCTGCTGCGGATCGGCTTCACGGTTGCGCCGATCCTGTTCGGCCTTGACAAGTTCTTCAACTGGTCAGTGAACTGGCCGGACTACCTGGCGAGCTGGATCAACAACATCGTGCCAGGCAGCGCGCAGGACTTCATGTACTTCGTGGGGGGAGTCGAGATCCTCGCGGGGATCCTGGTTCTCCTGGCGCCGCGGATCGGCGCGTTCATCGTCGCGGCCTGGCTCGGCGGCATTGTCGTCAACCTGTTGACGTACAACGCGCCGACCTACTACGACATCGCGCTGCGCGACTTCGGACTGATGCTCGCGGCGTTGACGCTCGGCCGGCTCGCGCTCGCGGTCGTTCCCGCTCGGAAGTCCGGGCTGCTGCCGCGGAGTCCGTTCGGCAGGGCTTCCTCGGCCTAGGCGTAGGGGCGCCGCGACCGCAGGTCGCGGCGCCCCACCCACCCTCAGGCCTTGGCGGGCTCCGGATGGAGCTCGAGCACCTCGTCCTGGACGGCGTCGCGCTCGATCTCGCGCTCGCGCACGAGCAGGAGCGCGAGCACCGATCCCGCGAACGCGAGGATCGCTCCGAGGACCAGGATCTCGTTCATGCCATGGAGGAAGCCCTGCTCAGCCGCATTGCGCAGGGTTCCCTGGGCCTGGACGGGGACACCGGCGAGCGCCTGATGCAGGCTGCCGGTGGACGCGGCCTCGACGAGACCGCGCGCCTGGGCGCCGCCGACGGATCCGGCGACCTCCTGCGTCCGTGACGCGCCGGCCCCGAGGAAGACCGCGCCCCAGGCGGCGATCCCGACGGCGATACCGACCTGCCGGAACGTGTCGTTGATGCCGGCGGCCATCCCGCTCCGCTCCTTCGGGACCACGCTCAGCGCCACGTCGGCGATGACGGGGTTCAGCAGTCCGACGCCGATGCCGCTGATCAGGAACCCGGCGAGGAGCGCCGTCCAGCCCGAATCCATGTGCAGGCCGGCCATGAGCGCGAGCCCAACGCCCGTGAGCACGAGCCCACCGCTCATCAGGTAGCGCGCCTGGACCCGGGCCAGCGCCATCCCCGCGAGCGGTGCCACGACGAACGACGCGACCGTGATCGGCAGGTAACGAACCCCGGCCTCGATGGGCGAGAAGCCGAGGAAGTTCTGCAGATACAGCGTCAGGTACAGGAACAGCGCGAAGAGCGAGCCGGACACCGCGAAGGCGGCGAGCTGCACGCCGGTGAACGCCCGCCGCCGGAACAGCCCGAGCGGCAGCATCGGCTGGGCGACTCGGCGCTCGATCGTGACGAACGCGGCCATCAGCACGGCCGAGCTCGCGAGGAGCGAGACGATCAGCGCGCTGCCCCAGCCTTCGTCGTTGCCTCGGACGAGCGCGAGCACGAGCAGGAAGAGGGCGGTCGAGAACGTAGCGAGCCCTGGCCAGTCGACGCGAGTGGCGTTCGGGTCGCGCGACTCCCTGAGCTTCCAGTAGGTGATCGCGGTGGCCGCGGCCCCGATCGGAACGTTGAGCAGGAACACCGACTGCCACCCGAGCCCGTCGGTCAAGAGCCCGCCGACGAGTGGCCCGATGGCGACGGCGATGCCGATCGTCGCGCCGTAGATCCCCATCGCCATCCCGCGTTCACGCCCGGCCGGGAATTCCTGAGCGACGAGCGCCAGCGAGACCGCGAACATGATCGCGCCGCCGATCCCCTGGACCGCCCGCGAGACGTTGAGGAAGGTCGGATCCGGCGACAGCGCCGCCACGAGCGAGGCCACCGAGAAGATCACGAGCCCGATCGCGAATAGGCGCCGCCGGCCGAAGCGATCGGCTAAGGACCCCGCTGTCAGCACGAGTGCGGCGAGCGAGAGGGTGTATGCGTCGATCACCCATTGCAGGTCGCTGAAGCTGCCGCCGAGGTCCTGCTGGATCGCGGGGAGCGCTGTGTTCACGACCGTGATGTCGAGGAGGAGCATGAACGTCGCCACGCTCACCACCCCGAGCGTCCACCATTTCCGAGCCATTTCCGTCACCTCCGAGTCGTGGGGTACAATCCGTCAGGATGCCTGGTCAGATATCCTGACTATCAAGGTCAGGCGACCTTATCAAACTCCCTGACTATCGATGAGTGACACGAAACACACACGGGAGCGGCCCCCGCTCATGGGTCTGCTCGACGCCGCGACCGAGGCCTACCTCGGCGAGTTCCGCCGGCAGCTCGAGGAGACCGGCTACGCCGACCTCCGCCCGACCCACGGCTGCGTCTTTCGCTTCGTCCGCGACGACGGCATGCGCCTGACCGAGCTCGCCACCCACGCGGACATGACGAAGCAGTCGGTGGGCGAGATCGTGGACGACCTGGTCGAGCTCGGCTACGTCGAGCGCATCCCAGACCCCGAGGACCGCCGCGCCAAGCTGATTCGCCTCACCAAGAAGGGTGTGGACGCCCAGCGCGTGGGCTTCGGGCTCATTGACGACATCGAGGCCCGCTGGGCCGAGCGCTTCGGCCCCGACCGGGTTGACGGCATGCGCGAGGTCCTGGAGGAGATCGTCGCCGAGGTCGCTCCGCATACGGCCCCCGAGCTGAAGAGCCGGGAGCCGGCCGCCGTCAGCTAGTCGGACTCGCTAGCCGCATGGCGCAGCAGAGGGCGACAACAAAACGCGCCATGACGCGATGATCCCGCACCTGCCACCCGGTCTCAAGGGAACCGCCACTGTCGCCGGTCAGTACCCCGCACGTTTCGCCGACATTTCAGACTTGTCGGCGAAACCTACGGGGCAGCAAGGAGCTACGGCGTGCCGAGCGGCGGTCCGAGAAGACTGTCGAGCAGGGATTGCGAGACGGCTTTAGCCCCCGACCCACGGATGGGGAAGGGTCTTCTCGGAACGCCCTCGGTGCGCCTTACATGCAACCGTCACCGGCCTAGGGCGAGTTCAGCCGCTCGAACTCCTCGTCGGTCAGCTCGATCTCGAGCGCGGCCAGGTTCTCCTTCAGATGATCGAGCGACAGCGTCCCTGGGATCGGCGCCATCGCCGGGGAGCGCCGCAGGAGCCAGGCGAGCCTGATCTGGCTCGGGCTCGCGTCGTGGCTCTCGGCGACCTCGGCCAAAGCAGGCGGGTCATCGGCGCGCAGCGGGAAGTAGGGGACGAACACGAGCCCTTCGGCGGCGCAGTAGTCCACGACCTCGTCCCACCGGC
>VAYL01000222.1:11605-12180 GCA_005884305.1 Actinomycetota bacterium | reverse complement strand
CTCCCGGTACTCGTTCAAGAGGCCCATCGCGTCCTCGACTTCCAGATCCGGGTGGACGCGGTGCTGGTAGTAGAGGTCGATCGTCTCTGTGCCAAGGCGCTCGAAGCTCTCCTCGAGCTCCGCCCGCAGTCCGTCGACGCCACCGCCGGCGTTGTAGCCGCCCTTGGTCCCAACGACGATGTTGTCACCGAACGGCGCGAGCGCGCCGCCGATCGCGCGCTCGCTCTCCCCGCCGGTGTAGAGGTGCGCGGTGTCGATGAAGTTGACGCCCGCCTCGACCGCGGCCTCCAGGAAGGAGCGGTTCTCCGGTGTGTCGGTGAGGCGGTTGCTGCCCAGCCCGATCCGGGTGAGCTCGAGGTCTCCGAGCCTCACTTTGTCCGCCATCCGGGATCGCCCCTTCAGCCGGCGACGGCGAGCACGAGCTTGCCGCGGACGTGGCCGGATTCGCTTTCCTCGTGAGCTCGTCGGACCTCGGCAATCGGGATCACCTCGGCGATCTCCACGTGGACGTCCCCGCTCGCGATCAGCTCGGCGATCTGCCGCAGGTGGTCGGGATTCGGCTGGGTGACGTGGAC
>VAYL01000222.1:9541-11484 GCA_005884305.1 Actinomycetota bacterium | reverse complement strand
TCGAAGGCAACGTCGACGTCGCTCACCGCCGCGGCGACGTCCTGCTCGGTGTAATCGACGTACTCGTCGGCGCCGAGGCCAAACACGAAGTCGCGATTGCGAGTCGAACCCGTCGCGATCGTCCGGGCGCCGGCGTGCTTCGCGAACTGCACGCCGTAGTGGCCGACCCCGCCCGCGCCGCCCGAGATCAGGGCCGTCTGCCCGCTTTCGAGCCCGGCGACCTGGAAGAGAGATTGCCAGGCGGTCTGCCCGGCAACCTGGATGGTCGAGGCCTGCTCGTGGGTCACGCCCTCGGGCTTTTTGGCGATCACCGTGCCGGGCGTCGTCACGAGCTCGGCATAGCCGCCGCTGGCGGCGTAGCCGAAGACCTCGTCGCCCTCGGCGAAGCCGTCGGCGCGGGATTGCTCGACGGTGCCGGACATCTCGTAGCCGAGGAACATGGGGAGCTCGGCGCTGCCGTACCCGCCGCTGCGGCGCTTCCAGTCGGCTGGGTTCACGCCCGCGCACTGGACCCGGACCAGCACCTCGCCGTCGTCCGGCTCGGGATCCGGCGCCTCCTCCCACTCCAGGACCTCGGGACCTCCCGTCTCATGAACGACGACGGCCTTCATTGCGCCCGCAGGCGATCAGGGCGGCGAGGGCGGCAAATTTCCGGGAGGCGGCCACGTTCAACCAGAACAGGCGCGGACGGACGAAGTTGCGGTGCACGAGATCTCGGTGGCTCGGATGCTCGACGCGGTAGGTGCCCGGTCAATGACGGGCATCGAAGGGAGGGCTCGCCGCTGGGTTGCGCGCACCGATCGCTGGGCGAGTTACCGTTGCCCGCCGATCTCGTCGACTTGGTGGAACGTGCCGCGGTTCTGCCACGGGAAGGGCGGCGTGTCCACTGCGCCCGCGGTGTTCGGCACGATCTCGTCGCAGGTATCGGGGTCCGAGCAGGTCGCGAACACCTTCCAGTCCTTCGGATCCGGCGAGCCCTGCGCGGCGGCGACCTCGTTATATGCGTCCTGAAGCGTCGAGAGCAGCACCTGACGGCAGGCGGCCTGCGCCTGGAGCTGCTGGCTCGGAGTCGTGGGCTGCGGGCGTGGGCCGCCGCAGTAGATCTGTGAGTAGCGGCCCTTCTCCGGGGCGCCCGCCACGCTGCGCAGGTCCTTCTGCACCTGCGAGGCCCAGTCCCAGCCGAAGCCGCCGAGGCCGAGGACCTTGTCGCGAACCATGCTGAAGAGCTGGTCGCCCAGCGACGGGGTGAACTCGGCGGTGACGAACTTCGGCCACCAAGCGTCCATCAGCGCCACCGCGCCCGAGTGCTCGTAGACGTTGTCGCCGTTTGAGTCGAGGCGATTGGCGCCCGAGACGTGCCAGTTCTGAAGCATGCGCACCAGGCTCTGCTCCTGCTGGTCGCCGCCGTTGCCGATCACCCGACGCATCCACGGCCACACGTCCTCGCCGCGCAGGTCCGTGGTGGCGGCGAGGTTCACCGCGCGGGTCAGGCCGGCGAGATCGACGTGGCCGCCGTTCGCGCGGGCCTGGTCGAAGAGGCGGTTCTGCAGGATCATCGCGTGGTGCACGGGGCCGTTCGACCATTCGCGCGGCCCCTTCCGCCAGCCGATCGCCTCCTTTTGGTTCCAGGAGATGATGAACCCGTCCTTGGGGTTCACCGCCCGCGGCCGGTGTGAGCCGGGGATCGCGCTGAATGTGTAGCTCTGCGGGTTGAAGTTCTGCCAATCCGCCTTGCCGGTGCCCCAGTAGGGGAGGTCGACGTCCGATCCGGTGGCGTGGCGCGGGTAGCGGCCGGATTGGAGGAACGCGACGTTCTTGTTGTCGACGTAGAACCAGTTCTCGGTGCCGGGGAAGCTCGACATGATGCGCATGAACGACGAGGGGTCGTGCGCCTTGTTCTCAGCGAGCTTCATGAAGCTGACCGCCGCATTCAGCTCGTGGAA
>VAYL01000222.1:5020-9477 GCA_005884305.1 Actinomycetota bacterium | reverse complement strand
TAGGTGATCGTCTGCGGCGGCTGCGGGTCGGTGGGCGCGACCGGCGTCCTGACCGTCTGAGTGCGCATCAGGAACGGCCGGCACCGCCCCCGGTACCTGTAGTGCGTGGACGAAGTGGACGGCGGCGAGCCGTCCGGGTTGCAGAGCTTCTCGACGAAGGTGTCCTCGTTGTCGCCGTTGGCGGACGTGCCCGACCAGGCGAAGTCGGTGCCATGGCCGATCAGCGGCCACGGCGATGCGCCGGGGAAGCTCACTCCCTCGGAGTCGATCCCGCCGCCGTGCAACTCGTACTCGACGAAGATCTGCGGCGAGTAGTAGCCGACCTGTGGCCCCATCGCGGCGAGCGCGTGGGAGTTCGACGAGAGCTGGGGTGTCACCATCACCGCATTCGACTCGACGTCCGGCAAGGTCTTCTTGACGCTCTCCATCTCCTGGGCCCAGGACGGGAGCTGCGCTTTGTCGGCGGCCTGCTGGAGCTGCGCGTTCACCTCCTCGCCGCCGTTGGAGACGGTGAACTGCGTCACCAGCAGCACCGCCATCGCCGCGGTATCGGAGACGGTCCACTTCTTCGGCGTTGCGCCGAGCGCGGGGTACTCGACGGGCATCGCGTTGGGGTGCGTCTTGTCGTAGGTGATCCGGGCATTGATGCCGTCGATGTAGGCGTTGATGTCGTCCTGGGTCTGCTTGCCGGCGGCGCCGAAGCGGTTGTCGAGCTGGTTGAACTGCTGGTTGAGCTCCTGGTTGGAGAAGTCCTGGTCCGTCAGCTGCGAGGCGTCATCGCCGGCGGCGCTCGGGCCGAGGAGGCCCGCGAGCGTTCCCTTCGCCGTGCGCCGGATCGCGTCCATCAGGAACAGGCGCTCCTCAGCTGATGCGTATCCGGCCCCGAACATGACGTCGTAGCGGTTGTCGCCGTAGATGTGCGCCATGGCTGTCGCGGTAGATGTGGAGGCCGGGTATCGGCGACTCGACCGACTCGACTCCGCCGGGCATCGAGCCGAACTTCGTGTTCTTGTAATAGGTGTTCAAGTCGCTCTGGGTGAGCGAGGAGGCCTGGGGCATGATCCCGACGTAGAGCGGCTGCTGGTTGATGAAGCTGTTCGGCGGATTGCCGGTCGCCTCATACTTGGCGAAGTCGGCTGAGGTGACCGTCTGCCCCTCGCCCTGGGCCAGGACGGAACGGAACTGGCCGAAGATCGGGACCTGGGGGTGGGGAGGAGGCTGGATCGCGGCGCTCGCCGGCGCCACGGCGCCGGCAAGCGCCGCAACCACGCCCAAGGCAGTCGCCCAACCCCTATACGACCAGCGAGCCCTCTCCACGTCGGGGCCGATCGTAGATCGCCCGGGGGCGTGGCGCGCCGGTTGCTGCGACCATGACCAGAACCCCCGAACCCGACCGCCCGATCTCGTCCAACCAACCTCCGAGCCGCTCCGTCTCGCGGTCGCGCTCCAGGAACGCCTGTTCCATGCGCCCAAGAGTCGCACCGCGAGCCCGAACGCGCAACGAACTTGGCTAGCGGCCGAGGGTGCGCAGGAACATGGCGGCCGCGCGCGGCACCGGCTTGAGCACCTCGCGCGTCTCGTTCAAGCCTGCGCACAGCTCCTCGTCACCGGCCTCGATCGGCAGCATCGAGTCCTGCAGCTCGGCGATCCTTCGGTCCGCGTCGGCCAGCGCCGCCGCCATCTTCTGGACGAGCTCCTTGACTCCCTGCGAGCGCGGCCCCGCCGACGGAGGTTCAAAGGTGTCCCCGCCAAGCCCGACCCGCTGGGCGAACTG
The DNA here is from genome assembly GCA_005884305.1 of Actinomycetota bacterium. Lineage (GTDB taxonomy): Bacteria > Actinomycetota > Thermoleophilia > Solirubrobacterales > 70-9 > AC-56. The sequence continues at coordinate 7,703 of VAYL01000222.1, read as the reverse complement.
GGCGTGGGTTCGCTTGCCGCGCCCGTACGCCTTCCGCACCGGTCGATAGAGGTCGGCCTCGAGGCGATCGGCTGAGTCGACGGCGAGCTGCTCGAAGGCCTCGCTGAGACACGCGACCGCCAGCCCGAGCTGGTCGAGCGCGGCGGCGAGGTCGTCGAGGATCTGCTGCCTGGCTTCCGCGGTGGTGATGGCCACGTGCCCGAGGTTAGACGGCCGGTTGCCTTGGGCCAGTTGTGCGGTGATACTGCGTCGATGTCCGAGAGGCGGCGACTTGGCGATCCGCATGGAGACCATCCGCGAGCGCGACGATGCGCTCGAGGCCGCCAGGGTGACGCGCAGCTAGCGCCCGAGCGTTCGCAGGCGGGGTTTACGCTCCTGCCGTGACGCAGCAGTACGACGCGGTGGTGGTGGGCGCGCGCTGCGCCGGATCCGCGCTCGCCATCTCTCTCGCGCGGCGCGACTGGGACGTGCTGGTGGTCGATCGCGATGAGTTTCCGAGCACGACCATCTCCACCCACGGCCTGTGGCCCAGCGGCGTCGCCCGTCTGAGCGAGCTCGGCGTGCTGGATCGGCTCCTCTCCGAGCACGAGGTGCCGTTCTACGACAGCGTGATCCGCGGACTCGGACACGAATGCCGCGGCGGGTTCACCTCCGTGCGAGGCTTCGACAAGGCGATCTGCCCGCGGCGCATCGCACTCGATCAGGCGGGCCTCGAGACGGCGCGGGCGGTGGGGGCGAAGGTCGAGACGGGCACCAAGGTCGTTGGCCTCCTCGGCGCGGGATTGGACGAGGACCCGGTGCGGGGCGCGGTGCTCGCTGACGGGCGCGAGCTCCCCGCCCGGTGGGTGTTCGGCGCCGACGGGCGCGGCTCGACCGTCGCCCGATCCCTCGGTCTCGCGAAGGAGCGGCCGATGCGCGGAGAGATGTCGTTCGCCTACGCGTACTGGAGAGGCATCCCGAACGACGGCTACGGCTGCTTTCACATGGAGGTCGGAAAGGTGTTCACCAGCGTCCCCGTCGAGGACGGCCTGCACATGTTCATCGCGGCCGGGCCGCCCGAGATGGTCCACGGAACGCAGGCGGAGCGCCGGAGGCGCTACCTCGAATTCATCCGCGGCTTTCCGGAGACGGTCAGCCTCGATGCGCTCGATCGCGCCGAGCTCGTCACGGAGGTGGCGACCGCGCCCGAGTCCCTGATGCGCGGCTTCTTCAGGAAGCCGAACGGCCCGGGATGGGCGCTCGTGGGCGACGCCTGCCATTTCAAGCATCCGGGGACCGCCCAGGGGATCGGTGACGCGCTCGAGCAGTCCGCCTATGTCGCCGAGGCGCTCTCGAACGGCGACGGGAGCCTCGACGGCTACGAGGAGTGGCGCGACGACCGGGCGGCGGAGCACTACGAGTGGTCATTCGCCTGGGGGCGGTTCCCGCGCGCCGAGCAGGAGCCGATCTTCCGCGGCTGGGCGACCGACGCCGACGCCGGCCAGGACCTCCGCGACTGCTTCAGCCGCCTCGTGGAGCCGTCGACGGTGATGAGCGACGAGCGCCTCGCCCGCTGGTTCGCTACCGGCCAGCACGCCGCCAGGAACTGAGGCCTGAGGCGCTTCCGTGAGCTGAGCCAACGGTCGCACGTTCGGCCACCGTGTCAGGGCGCTGACCGGCCAACCCAGGCACGCGCCCGGGGAATTTGAGCCAGACCCTTGACTTGGACCATCCGCGGGCGGAGGATCGCCCAGGAACCAGGAGGCACAGCGGGCACGCGCCCGCGCGAGGCAAGGAGGGGCCAATGCGCTACCGCCCGATCGACCACGACCCCGAGGATCCGAGGCTTGGTCGTTTCATTCCGGACGACTGGGAGCACGTCGAGAGCTATCCGCTGACGGCGCTCCCGCCGGAGGAACGCCCGACGCAGTCACCGGTCGTCCTCGGCGTCAATTGGTAGACGTTCATCGCGAAGGGAGGCGCGACCTCGCTGACGAAGATCCGCGGCCGGCACTGCATCTGCCTCGAGCCAGGGGGCACGATGACGGATCAGCCCGGCTACAGGGAGTTCTACAACCAGGGCAAGGAGGGTGCGTGCGTCGGCTTCGGCTGGTCGCGCTGCATGTCCCTCCTGAACAAGCAGGAGTACGCGGCCGCGTGGCTGTGGGACCGCGCCAAGGACGCGGACCAGTGGCCGGAGACCAAGCCGGGCGACGACAACGGGACGACGGTGCGAGCCGCCGGCGACGTCCTGGTCAAGCTGGGCCACGTGGTCTGGAGCCCCGACGACGCCGACGACGACGCCACCGAGCGGGAGACGTACAAGCCCGACGCGAGCCAGGGGATCAGCGCGTACCGCTGGGCCCAGACCGTCGACGAGGTCCACGGCGTCCTCGGCAACGAGAAGGCCGACCAGCTCGGCGCCGTTCCCGTGCTCAACTCGTGGGGAGACGACTACCCGGAGCGGGTCTGGATGCCGGACGACGTCCTCGACCGCCTGATGAAGGAGCAGGGAGAGATCGCGATCCCGACGGATCGCTGATGCGAGCCATTGAGCAACAGAACCAGGTCTCGGTCAAGGCCTACGCCGGGACCACCGGAGTCCTGCTGGCGATGAACGTCGCGCCCGACCGCCGCGACGATCTGCTCGGCTTCGCGATCCACCGGGAGGGCGGCAACCGGCCGGCCCAATGGCTGAACGGGA
>VAYL01000222.1:2369-4786 GCA_005884305.1 Actinomycetota bacterium | reverse complement strand
CGAGCCAGGCCTTCTCGCGCGAGTTCCCGAACGTCGACGCGGAGCTCGAGAAGGCGAAGGAGGAGGGCAAGCCGCAGGAGCTGCCGTCCGATGCTCTCGCATGGTTGTCGCGCGGCCTGCTCGAGGAGATCACCGCGTTCGTCGCCCGCGCGGCCGACCCCACCTGGGCCCTCGACATCGCGATCTACGAGTACGAGCTGCCGGCGATCCTCGATCAGGTCAAGGGCGCGCTCGACCGCGGGGCCGACGTGCGGATCGTCTTTCATGCCAAGAAGGGCGACTCGCAGACCGCCGAGAACGAGAAGAACCTCGCCGGCTGGCCGACCGAGCGACTCCGGCCGCGCCTGACCTCGAGCATCTTCCACGACAAGTTCGCGGTTCTCAGCCGCGTGCGGGCGGGCAAGCGCGATCCCGTCTCGGTGCTGTGCGGCTCGACGAACTGGACCCGAAGCGGCGTCTACCTGCAGGCGAACGTAGTCCACATCGCGGAGCGCCCCGAGGTCGCGCGCACTTACCTGAATCTCTTCGAGCTCCTCTTCGGCGGTGCCGACGTGAGCGCGACCCGCGACTGGATCGACAGCAACGACCCGCTGCCGGAGGACCAGCCGCTCGTTGCGGGGTTCTCGCCGCGCTCCGACGAGAAGGACCTCGACGCCTTCGTCACCATGATCGATCAGGCGAAGAGCGACGTCCTCTTCTGCACCGCCTTCGAGCTCGACGATCAGATCGACAAGGCCCTCCTCGGCGCGCCCCACGACGACGTGCTGCGGATCGGCCTGCAGAACAAGCCGAGCGTGATCACCGGCTACCACCGCGACCGCACCGCCGACTTCGCCGCCACCGCCTATCTCAAGGAGGGCCTGGAGGGCTTCCTCGCCGAGAAGACGCGCCAGCCGAGCGGGATCCTCATCCACACGAAGCTCGTCGTCGTCAACTTCACGTCGGACGCGCCGGTCGTGATCTCCGGCTCGCACAATCTGTCCGCGGCGGCGTCCGGGCACAACGACGAGAACTATCTGGTGATCCGCGGCGACCCGGAAGTCGCCGACTGCTACGGGGTCGAGCTCATGCGCCTGTACGACCACTACCGGTACCGCTGGCTGCTCGACCCGAAGAACAAGGACCCGCGGCCCGACGACCCGTGCGCCGGCCGGCCCCCGAACACCCTCTGCCCCGACAACCGCTGGACGGCGAACTACTTCAAGGAGGGGACGCTCGAGGCCGCCGATCGGGAGCGCTTCGGATCCCCCGTGACCTAAGGACCGCTTGCCCGAGCCGATTCTCGATCCTGAGCTCGACGTCGATGACCACGGGCTGGCTTTGCTGGAACGGCACAAGCCGCTGCTTCGCTTCGACCCCCAGTACGACTACCGGCTGCTAGCGGTCGCATCGGCGGTCCAGAACGCCGGGAATGTGCTGCGCACCGACGACGGCGAGGTGCTCGCTCGGGTAAATGGCTCGCCAAAGCTCTCGCTTCGCACCCTGAGCGCCTATCCGCCAGGCACGACGCCGAGCGGCGACGACTCGATCGCCTTCGCCCCCGACCTTCAGGGCGACGCTCGCCACATGGCGTCGACCGCTCTCCTCGCCGGCCGCATTTACGGGCGTGTCGCGAACGGGACCGACGGACGCACGTGGCTGCAGTACTGGTTCTGGCTCTACTACAACCCGAAGAATCTCTTCGGCTTCGGCAAGCACGAGGGCGACTGGGAGATGATCCAGGTCGGCCTCGGCGCCCACGGCACGCCAGAGCTCCTCACGTACGCGCAGCACAAGCGGGGCGATGCCCGCAGGTGGAGCTCTAGCGACGTCCACTTCGACTCCCCGGAGCGGCTGCGGCCGGTCGTCTACGTCGCTCAGGGGTCGCACGCCTCGTACTTCGCGCCGCGCACCTACCCGCTGCGGACCGGCCCGCTCCTCCTGGGCATCGCTCACCCGCGCGGCGACGGCCCGGTGTGCGACTACCCGATCGAGCAACTCGGGCGCTGGGCGCGCTGGCCAGGCCACTGGGGGAGCTCCGAGCGCGCGATATTCGGAGAGGGAAAGGGACCGCCTGGCCCAGCTAATCAGGGCCAGAAGTGGAACGACCCGGCGGCCTGGCACCGGCGGCTCAAGGTGCAGCGGTTTCGCTTCCTCCTGGGGTGGCTGATCTGGCATCTGGGCCGGCTCACCTACCCGCGCACGCCTGAGATCACCTATGCCGAGGCCGACGGTCGGCGGATCAGGATGGGCTGGAAGCTCGGCCGCTGGCGATCCGGAAGCCACCTCTACATCACGGTGAACGACGGCGAGCGCGTGGTCGCGAGCCGGATCATCAAGGATGCCGAGGGGGACGGAGCGACAGTTGTCCTGGTGCCCGAGGGCGAGCGGGCCGACGGCGTCATCGCGAGCGCCTTCAACTTCTTTCGCCAGCGAAG
>VAYL01000222.1:1192-2316 GCA_005884305.1 Actinomycetota bacterium | reverse complement strand
CCATTACCCAATGCACCTCGTCCCCGCTCCCCCGGGCGGGCTTCGTGGGCTGCTGTTCACAGATCTCGGCAACGCGCGCGTCCGGGACCGCATTCGCGCCCTCCTGGTCGGGTTTGCGAGTCGGGTCGGCAACTACCGCTCGCTTTGGTCCGGCCCCCGGGTCACGATCGGATCGCTCGAGGCCGGCGAGGTGCGGGTGGCGCTGTCGGTGCTGTACTCGTTCTTCGACGAGCTAGCGCTTGGCCACCGCTACCCCGCATTCCCGGGTCCGGACTACATCGACGCCCTCCTGCGCCAGGCCGACCTGGTCGAGGACAACATCCAAAAGCACCACCAGGACCGGGCGGTCGTTGCGCACAACCCTGGCGAGCTCGACGCGGCCATCCACAACGGAAAGGTCGCCCTGATCCACGTCGTGGAGGGCGGCTTTCACCTCGGCGCGACAACGGATGAAGTCACGGCGGCGGTGTCCAAGCTCGCCCGGCGGGGGCCACCTCGTGTGGCGCCACATCGCGACCGACGCCCCCGCGATCCCGTTCCTTCCGGACTGGCTCTACCGATGGCTCTTCCGCCAGCCGCAGCTGGGACTCTCGGATCTGGGGCAGGCGGCGGTGAAGGCGATGGTGAGCGAGCGAGTCCTCATCGACCTCTCACACATGAGAACACAGTCGGTGAATGACGTCCTAACGATGCTGGAGGATTTGCCCGAGGCCGCCGAGACACCGGTCATCGCGACCCACGGCGGCTTTCGCTTCGGCTCACAGGAATACATGCTGAGCGAGGACACCATCGGCCGGATCGCGGCCCGCGGCGGCGTCGTCGGGCTGATCATGGCTCAGCACCAGCTCCGCGACGGGCTCACGCGTCGGTCAGTGCGGAGCTTCGAGCGCTCGATGAAGATCATCTGCGAGCACATCGACCGCATCGCGGCGGTGACGGACAACCACGACCACATCGCCATCGGCTCCGACCTCGACGGCTTCATCAAGCCGACGATGGGAGGGATCGAATCGGCAGCCGACATGGCGCGCCTGTCGCGCGGGCTCGAGCGCCACTACGGCGAGGAGACAGCGCACAAGATCTGCTTCGAGAACGCGCTGCGGGTACTGCATGCGGGCTGGGGC
>VAYL01000222.1:526-1102 GCA_005884305.1 Actinomycetota bacterium | reverse complement strand
CCCGGCCGCCGTGCCAGCCGAGCGCGACGATCTGCCGAAGCCGGATCCGACAACGCAGGAGATCCGCCTCGCGATGGCTATGAACGGGGGCGTCAGCCTCGCGGTCTGGATGGGCGGCTGCGCAGTCGAGCTCGACTGCGCGCGGCGCGCACACTGGGGTGAGGACGAATTCCCCGACGCCGCTGGGCACTCGCGCCGGACGGTTTACGCTTCCCTCTGCCGGGCATTTCGCCGCGAGCTCGTCATTGACATCATGAGCGGCGCCAGCGCCGGGGGCGTCAACGGCGGCCTCCTCGCCGGGGCGATGTTTTTCAACCGCCGCCTCGATCCCGATTACGTGCGCCAGCAATGGCTCGGGCTCGGGGACTTCTCGAGCCTCCTTCACGCCGCGAGCGACCCGGCACCGCGTTCCCTGCTCCAGGGCGCCCACTTCATCCAGTCGCTGCTCGCGGTATTCGAGGACCTCGCGGCCGACGATGCGCATGCACGGGGCAAGGGCCTCGCGATGCCCCCGGGGCAGGCGGAGCAGGCCAGCCGATCGCTTCCGCAGCTCGACATCACCGTCACCGACGTGCG
>VAYL01000222.1:0-467 GCA_005884305.1 Actinomycetota bacterium | reverse complement strand
GGCCGATTTCACCGCCCAGAACCTGGCCGTGGCCGCGCGGTGCTCGGCCTCATTCCCGGCCGCCTTCGAGCCGTACCGGCCGAACGCGGCGAGCTGGGCCCTGACCGACCAGCCGACCCTCGCCCCGTCGGGCGAGGGGCCGCCGTGGACGATCGACGGCGGCCTGCTCGACAACGCGCCGATCCGCGCCGCGATCGAGCTGATTCCGACGCGCGCGGCCAGAAGCCAGGTAAGTCGGTTCCTCGTCTACGTCAACCCGGAGCCCCACGAGTCGCTGGAGCCCGGCGCCGCGGGACTCGGAACGAACGCGAACGGGCTGACGCCGAGCGACGAGCCCGAGCTCGCCCAGGTCGCCGGATACGTGGTCAACCTACCGCGGAAGCTTCCGTTCGTCGATCAGCTCGACGCGATCGAGGACGCCGTCCAGAAGTCCCAGCTGGTCGCGGACGGCGCACTCGACCTCCTCG
>VAYL01000221.1:743-8423 GCA_005884305.1 Actinomycetota bacterium | reverse complement strand
CACGTCATCCGTATGAGAGACCGCGATCGCCTCGAAGCCCTTGAACGCGAAGTCCTTGCGCCTCGTGTTGAAATTGGCGGTCAGGTTCGCGTAGTAGAGCCGCGAGCCATTCGACCACGAGAAGTCCCCGTTCGAGTCCGGTGCCGGGCCAAAGGCCACGACCGGGTCGCCGTCGGAGACGAGTCCGTGCTCGTAGTAGTGCGGCAGGGTCCCGATCGGCCCCGGTCCAGGCGTGCCCGTTCGCCCGCTAAAGCCCTGGTAGGTGGGCTGGGTCCAGCTCGATCCCGCGTCGGACGAGAAGTAGACGCCGGAGACGCCTACCCCCGGGGTGAATGGGCAGCTCGATCCGTCACAGGGGGTCAAGTCGATCTCGTCGTTGGCGCCTGCCGCGACGATGTTCGGGTTCGTGGGATCCACCGGTCGGCGGACTGCCGGCGTTCACGAGCGCCTCAGTCGCCGCCTGCGCTCCGGCCGGAACGACGAAGGCGAGCAATGCCCCGCCGATCACCAAAGCGATCCATCCTCGCTTCAACATGGGCCTCCTCCTATTCAGTCCCTGTCGCCGCCATCGGTGGGCGGCTCCGTCGGGCGGGATCATTTCAAAGCCGGCACGAAGCGCAAGTCCGGTCAGGCCAAAGTTGAGCGCCGGGACGCTCCACCCCGGCCAGTTCGCCGGAGGCGGTCAGTCCAGGCCGAGCCGCACGCAGCGCTCGCGCGCCTTGGCGATGACCTCATCAGCGCCCTCGACGACCCCGCCGCTCATCAGTACCCGGCCGTTCACGACGGTGGTGTCGATCACGGCACCCGACGCCGCGTAGATCAGCGCAGCCGTGAAATCGCCGACGCCGAGCTCGGGCGTATCGCTTCGCACGAGCAGGAAGTCGGCGGGCTGGCCCTCCTCGATTCGCTCCGAGCCGCCGAGGAGCGGCGCGGCCTGCCCGGTCACGATGCGCCAGGCGTCCGCCGCCGGCAGCGTCGACGGATCGTGGGTCTCGTGCTTTTGCAGCAACGCGAGGATCTTCACGTCCTGCAGCAGGTCGAGCGAGTTGTTCGAACCCGCGCCGTTGGTCCCGAGGCCGATGGGGATCCCGTGGCGCCGCGTCGCCCGGTACGGGAACACCCGTCCCACCGCGAGCTTCAGGTTGGCGACCGGGTTCGTGACGACCGTGGCGCCACGCTCACCGATGAGCGCGAGCTCGGATTCGTCCAGCCAGACCCCGTGGGCGAGCACGGTGCGGGGCCCGAGCACGCCGAGCCGGTCGAGGTACTCGGCCGGCCGCACGCCGTGATCGGCGACGCACCGCACGACCTCCTCCTCGGTCTCCGACAGGTGGATGTGAATGGGAATGTCGCGCTCGGCGGACGCCTCCGCGATCCAGCGCAGCCCGCCCTCGCTGACCGTGTAGATCGCGTGCGGTCCGAGCGCGGGCGCAACGAGCTCGCGCGGCTCCCCGATCTCCTCGAGGCCCCGCTCGGCCATCTGCGGCATGCCGTCATCGCCTGCGGCATCGCCGAGGTCGAACAGCGGACCGGCTAGCGTCGCCCGGATTCCAGCGTCCTCGACCGCCCGTGCAGTCGCGCTGGGATGCCAGTACATGTCCCAGAAGCGCACCGTGCCGGTGCGGATCATCTCCAGGCATGCGAGGCGGGTTCCCCAGTAGACGTCCTCGTCCTCGAGGCGAGCCTCCACCGGCCAGATCACCTCCTGCAGCCAGCGCATCAGCGGCAGGTCGTCCCCATGCCCGCGGAACAGCGTCATCGCCGCGTGGGTGTGCCCGTTCACGAGGCCCGGGACGATCGCCATGCCATTGGCGTCGATGACCTCGTCTCCGTCCCGCGGGCGGATGCGCGGCCCGATCTTCGCGATCGTGCCGTCCTCGACGCGCATGCGCATCCGCTCGCCGTCGATCGTGGCATTGATCACCGTGAGGCTCATATGGCATCCGCCGCGAGCGCGGGCACGATCGCGCTCATCGCCTCGCCGAGCCGCTCGCGGTTGCGCTCGCGTCCAGCCTGGAACTCCTCGACCGTGAGCTCGCGCTCCCCCACGCCGTTGGCGAGATTGTCGACGATGCACACCGCCGCGTAGGGCAACCCAAGCTCGCCCGCGATCACGCACTCCGATGCGATCGTCATACCGATGACGTCGGCATGGCGCGCGATCAGACGGATCTCGGCCGGGGTCTCGAATCGCGGTCCGATGGACTCCCAGTACACGCCACCGTCCCGAAGCGGCGCCGACGCGGCCCGCTTCCATTCGGTGACGACCCGCTCGCGCCAAACGCCGTCGAATCCGGGCACCACGTGGGAGCGACGGTCGTCAAAGGCCGACTTGCCCGCGTGCAGCGCGATGAAGTCGTCGGGGCACACGAACGTCCCGACGTCCAGCTCGCGCCGCAACCCGCCCACCGAGCCGAGAGCCAGCACGCGGTCGCAACCGGCGTCCAGGAGGCTCCGCATGTTGGCTGCGTGGTCGATCCGGTGCGGCTGCATGTACGGATCGCCGTGGCGGGGGATGAGGACCGCGTCGCCGACGTCGAGCCCGTCGACGTAATCGCCACCCGAGATGCCAAGGCGGCCCACTAGGCCGGAGTGATCGGATTCCGGCGCTCGCTGAAGCGGCGATCCCTGCCGGCGGCGGCGGCGAAGCGCCGGATCAACTCGCTCCGCAGCTCGTCGGGCTCGATGACGGCGTCGACCACGAGCTCGGAGGCCAGGTGCAGGATGTCGATGTCGGCCGCGTACTCCTCCCGCTTCCGCCGCACGAACTCCTCGCGCTCGGCCGGGTCCTCGATCGCCTGGATCTGGTTGTAGAAGACAGCGTTCACCGCGGCCTCCGGCCCCATCACGGCGATGGACGCCGTCGGCAGCGCGATGCAGGAGTCCGGTTCGAACGCCGGCCCTGCCATCGCGTAGAGGCCGGCGCCGTAGGACTTGCGGACTATTACCGAGAGCTTCGGCACCGTCGCCTCCGAGACCGCCGAGATCATCTTCGCGCCGTGGCGGATGATCCCCTGGCGCTCGACCTGGGTCCCGATCATGAATCCCGGGACGTCCGCGAGGAAAAGGAGCGGAACGTTGAAGGCGTTGCACGTCCAGATGAACCGAGCGGCCTTGTCGGCGGAGTCGACGAACAGCACCCCGCCCTTGACCTTCGGCTGATTGGCGACGATGCCGATCGCCCGTCCGTCGAGGCGCGCGAAGCCGACGACGAGCTCCTTCGCCCAGCGCGAGTGGACCTCGAGGAACGAGTCGGCGTCCACCAGCGCCTCGATCAGCTCCGCGATGTCGAAGGCCGAGTTCTCGTCGGCGGGAACGATGTCGCTCACCGGCGTCTCGGAGGCGGGTTCCGCCGGCGGGGCTGCGGGCGGCGCCGCCTGCCAGCTCTGCGGCATGTACGACAGGTAGCGCTTTGCCAAATCGACCGCCGCCTCGTCGGACTCGACCAGGAAGTGCCCGCAGCCGGAGACCGACGTGTGCATCCGGGCCCCGCCCATCTCCTCGAGGGTGACCTTCTCGCCGATAACCATCTCGGCCATTCGCGGCGACCCCAGGTACATCGAGGCATTGCCGTCGCGCATGATCACCACGTCGCAGAAGGCCGGGATGTACGCGCCGCCGGCCGCCGAGGGGCCGAACAGCAGGCAGATCTGCGGCACGCGGCCCGACAGGACGACCTCGTTGTAGAAGATCCGCCCCGCTCCGCGGCGGCCCGGGAACATCTGCACCTGATCGGTGATCCGTGCTCCGGCCGAATCGACGAGGTAGATCATGGGCACCTCGAGACGGAGCGCCCGCTCCTGGATCCGCAGGATCTTCTCGACGGTCTTCGGGCCCCACGACCCGGCCTTGACGGTCGGATCGTTGGCCATCAGCGCCACCGTCCGTCCGCCGATGCCGGCGAGGCCGGTCACCACGCCGTCGGCGCCGAGGCCCTCCTTCTCCCAGTTGGCGAGGAGGGCCTCCTCCGAGAACGATGCCGCGTCGACGAGTCGCTGGACGCGCTCGCGGACCGGCAGCTTTCCCTGGGCCTCGGTTTTCTCGTGATGACGCTCCGGGCCGCCGGAGAGCGCCGCGTCAAGGGCGGCTCGGGTGTGAGATGAGGGGGCTTTAGCCCCCGAAACTGGCTGGTGCCGTTGGTGTTTGCTGCCGCCGGCCCGCGTCTCAGCCATCCACTACTTCTCGGAGCCCTTCGCGGCCGGCATCGTCTGAGTCTGCTGCTCGTCCTCGGCCGGCTCGTCCTCGGCCGCCTCGTCCTCGGGTTCCGGCGCCTCGTCGCTCGGGGGGCTAGCTCCGTCCTCGTCCTCCCGCGCCTTGGCCGCCGTGTCCTTAGCCCGCTCCGCGATCTTCTGCGCGTGCTCGGTGGCGGTGCCAGCGAGCTCAGTCGAGAGCCGCTCCAGGCTGCCGAGCACCTCATCGCGGCGCGCCTCGAGGTCGGCGATCACCGCCTCCATGTCCTGCTTTCGCGCGCTCGCCTCGTCGATGATCCGCTTCGCCTCGGCCCGCGCCTTGCGGAGCGCCTGTTCCGCGTCCCGGTCGGCCTCCGTGCGCGTCTGGGTCGCGTAGGCGTCGGCGTCCGTGCGCAGCTTCTGGGCGGCCGTTTCGGCGACCCCCTGCGCCTCGGCATGAATGCGATCGGCCTCCGCGCGGGTGCGCTCGGCCTGAGTCTGAGCCCCCTCGATCATGCCCTCGGCCTCGCGCTCGGCCTGCACCCGCAGCCGCTCCGCGACGTCATGGGCCTCGGTGAGAATCCGTCCGGTTTCCTCGCCCACCCGCTCGAGCTCGCGCCGGATGACGTCATTGCGGCTCTGGTCCGCCCCGCCCGTCTCGAGCCACTCGGCGAGACTTGTCAGGAACCGGTCTACCTCGCGCTTGTCGTAGCCGCGACGGGCCACGGGGAACGTCGCGCTGCGAACCCGCTCGATGCTGTCTCGATCCACGCCTCCTCCTGTCGTCGCCGGCAAGAAGCAAATCGCGGCCTATATGGCCGCGAACCTGCCCGCGACTATAGACCGAGTTCGGTGGGAACCGGCTCCTCGCCGGAGTAGTCGTAAAAACCCTTGCCGCTCTTCCGCGTGGGCGGCGCGGCGAACCGGCGCTCCCGGTACTCGTCGAACATGATGTCCGCGATCGACTTCGTCGTGTCGAGGCCGACGAAGTCCAGCAGCGTGAACGGGCCCATCGGGTGGTTCGCGCCGGCCTTCATCGCCGCGTCTATCTGATCCACGGTTCCGACGCCCTCCTCGTATGCGCGAATGGCGTCCAGCATGTAGGGGACGAGCAGACGGTTGACGATGAACCCCGTCTTGTCCTTGGCGTGCACCGTCGTCTTGCCGAGGCGCTTTCCGACGCCGAACGCAACCTCGAGCGTCTCGTCGCTGGTCGTGACCGTCTGCACCACCTCGAGCAGCGGCATCACCTGCGCCGGGTTGAAGAAGTGCATGCCGCAGAAGCGGTCGGGGCGGGAGGTCGAGGCCGCCTGGTCGATGACCGCCAGGGACGACGTGTTGGTCGCAAATGTCGCGCCCTCCTTGACGATCCCGTCGACCTCCTTCCACATCTCGAGCTTCAGCCCGAGGTCCTCGGTGATGGCCTCGATCACGAGATCGCAGTCGGTCAGGTCGGCGTAGTCGAGAGTCGGCTGGATCCGCCCGCGGACCGCGTCGCCCCCGTCGAGCTTCTCGGAATCCAGCTCCCGGACAACAACGTCCCACCCCGCCTGGGCGCAGATCTGCGTGATGCCATGGCCCATTAGGCCGCAGCCGAGGACGCCAACCTTGCTGATCTCCATGCGGGACGCCCCTCCTTCGCCTGGTGGTTTGCTTCGAGGCGGCGGCAGCCTATAGAGATGCGCAGGCTCTAGTCGAGGATCGGGGCCGCCGCCGGCGCGAACGACTCGGCGGCCAGGAGCTCGTCGATCGACCGGTCGATCGCCGTCGCGAGCGCGTCCGCATCCGGCAGGGCCTCGGGATCCACGTAGATCCCGAAGTGGGCGCCGTCCGCCACCGTCGTCACCCCGATCGACACGGCATGGCCATCGGCGATCGGCACGACGGGGTAGGCCTCCACCAGCCTGCATCCCAGCATGTAGAGGGGCTCGCGCGGCCCGGGGATGTTGGACACGGTGAGGTTGAAGGCCCGGGGACTGGCAACGAGTCGCGAGATCACTCGCTGGACCGGTCCCGGGACGAACGCCAGCGAGCGCATGACATCGGCCCCGCCCTCGGGCTTATGGGCGCGCTTTCGCTCCGTGGTCGCCATGTGGATCTCGCGCAGTCGGCGCAGGGCATCCGGTTCGTCGCAGGGGAGATCCACGAACATGAACGAGATCTGGTTGCCGAGCTCCCCGGACGGCGCATCGCCGCGCACGTTCACCGGGACCATCGTCTTGAGCCGGATCGGGCGCTCACCATGGTCTCGAAGCAGGTCCCGAACGCCGCCGGCGCAGACGGCCAGGATCACGTCGTTCAGCTTCACCCCGAACGCACGCTTGATCTGAACCAACTCGTCGATCGGCCGGTTTAGGCGCGCGAGATGGCGCGCGGGCGAGATTCGTCGGTTCAGCGAGCTGCCACGAGCCGGACGGGCGGCGTCGACCAACGCCCGGGTCGCTCGCTCTACTCGCTCGGCCAGCGCGACGGCCAGCCGCGGCGATCGCGCAACCCGCGCCGGGATCGCGGCCAGGTCGAGCTGCCGCTGGGTGGCCTGGCCGACCGCGTCGGCGAGCCGCGCGGCACCCCTGGGAGCCAGCCGCGGGGCCCAGTTGTCCGGCTCCGGTGCCGGCGGATCGGGGTCCGGGTCGACCAGGAGGCTGGCCAGCTCCACGGCCGCGATTCCATCGACCATGCAGTGGTGCGCCTTTCCGATCACGGCAAAGCGGCCGTCCGCGAGCTGATCCGCCACCGCAATGTGCCACAGGGGGCGATCCCGTCGCAGCGGCTTCGAGACGAACCAGTCGATCGCGCCCGTCAGCTCGCGAGCGCGGCTGCGGGTCACGTGCCGTGCGACGTTGAACGACGGGTCGTCGACCCAGATCGAAGATCCGAAGCCCAGTGGAGGCGGCGACAGGACCTGCCGAAAGCGCGGGGCGCGGTGCAGCCGCGCGGCGATGTGGTCCCGACACTCCGCGAACGTGGGCGCCGGTCGATCCGCCGGCGGCTCGAACACGGCCACCCACCCCACGTGCATGTGAGCGCAGGCGCTCTCGACAGCAAGAAACGACGCATCCAGCGCCGATAGGCGGGCCGGGGCCATGTGAGCCTCCTCCGGTCGTCGTTCGCCGCGTCGCACAAAAGCGCTGCAGCCGAAACTCCGAACCGCCAACGATCCCCGACGAGTGCGCGGATGTAAAGGGGGACGGGCCTCCTTAACAGGCTTTTTAGCTTCGCCACGCGCAAATAGCGCGCTTTTCGCCTGGCGTCATCGTGCGGTCGGAAGCGGCATCCGGTAGCGGACCTCCGTCGCACCGCCGCTCGCGTGGCGGCGCTGCGTAGCTCCATCGGACTGGAAGCCGAGCGCCTCATAGAACGCGCGCGAGCGCGGCGTGTTCCTGAATGTCCAGAGCGTCACCTCAGAGAACGACCGCCGCGTCAGCCGATCGACCGCATAGTTCACGAGCTCCCGTCCGATGCCTTGCCGCCACGCGTCCGGATGCACGTTGAGCGCCCAGATCTCAGCGAC
>VAYL01000221.1:0-697 GCA_005884305.1 Actinomycetota bacterium | reverse complement strand
GACGCGCGAGTCGAGCTCGCCGACCGCGATCGGCGGGCCACGCTCCGCCACCCGTTCGCGGATTCTCGCCCGCAGTCCGCGCGGGTCCGGCATCAGGTTCGCTGGCACGACGCCGCGATACCCGTCGCGCCAGGCCGCGATCGAAACCTCCACGACGTCCTCCACGTCGTCGAACCGCGCCGGGCGGACGACGATCGTCACGCCGCCGGTTGGCCGATCCCGGCTTCCTCGAAGCGGCGCGCCATCGCCCCCGCGAGCGCTTTCAGCCCGCTCAGCGGCCGCACCATCACCATCAGCTCACGGACCTTCCCGTCGGCGTCGAACCGAAGGAGGTCCAGGCCGTCCAGCTGCCGCTCGCCAACCCGCGCGGAGAAGATCAACACCGCCGTATCCCCGCCCTCGAACTGATCCGTGTACCGGAAGTCCTCGAATACGCGCATGGCCCCCTGAATGAGGATCGCGGCGACGATCTGCCTTCCCTCGTACGGCTTGAAAACGACCGGGCTGCGGAAGACGACGTCCTCGGCCAGCGCCTCGGTGAGGGCCTCCGGGTCCCGGGCCTTGACGGCTGCTTGGAACGCGTCGCTCTTCATCGCTCGCGGCAGCTTAGTCGGCGGGCTCCCACTCGATCGGGCCGGCGCTCAGGACGTGGGCTCCGAGCGGGCGGCCAAGAAGCTCCTGCACCGCGCGCGAGGCG
>VAYL01000220.1:5925-6374 GCA_005884305.1 Actinomycetota bacterium | reverse complement strand
GACGAGATCGGCGACTGGCGCTTGTGTGTCCTGTCGCCGTGGGGCGGGCGTGTTCATGCCGCCTGGGGCCTGGCGCTCTCGGCTCGGATCCGCGACGAGTACGACATGGAGGCCGACGCGATCTGGTCCGACGACGGGATCGTCGTCCATCTGCCCGACGCCGACGAGGCGCCGCCCGCCGACCTCGTGCTGCTCGAGCCGGACGAGATCGAGGACCTCGTCGTTCGGGAGCTCGGCGGCTCGGCGCTGTTCGGCGCCCGCTTCCGCGAAAACGCCGCGCGGTCTCTGCTCATCCCGCGCGCCTATCCGGGCAAGCGCACCCCGCTGTGGCAGCAGCGTCTCAAGTCGCAGAGCCTGCTCGAGGTCGCGAAGGACTTCCCGCGCTTCCCGGTGATCCTGGAGACCTACCGCGAGTGCCTGCGCGACGTGCTCGACCTGCCGAGCCTCGA
>VAYL01000220.1:5207-5722 GCA_005884305.1 Actinomycetota bacterium | reverse complement strand
ATTGATCCCGAGGCGCTGGACGAGGTGATCGACTCGCTCCAGCACCGGGTGGAGGCGGCGCGGGCGAAGGATCGTGACGCGCTTCAGCAGATCCTGAGGCGGCTGGGCGATCTGACCCCGGAGGAGTGCGAGGAGCGTGTTGTCGAGGGCTACTCAGCGGCCTCGATGCTCCAGAAGCTCGAGCGTGAGCGCCGAGCCGCCCGGGTTCGCATCGGCGGTGAGGAGCGCTGGATTGCCGCCGAGGACGCTGCGCTCTTTCGCGACGCGCTCGGCGTCCCGCCACCGGCCGGGCTTCCCGAGTCATTCCTCGAGGGGGTCGCCGAACCGATGGTCGCGCTCATCCGCCGCTACGCGCGGACCCATGGCCCGTTCGCGACCGAGGAGCCGGCGCGCCGCTACGGCGTCGATCCATCGCCGGCGCTGAAGGAGCTCGAGCGCAGCGGCGCGCTTGTCCTTGGCGAGCTCCTACCGGGCGGCACCGAGCGCGAGTGGTGCGATCCCGACGTGCTCCGCCG
>VAYL01000220.1:0-5178 GCA_005884305.1 Actinomycetota bacterium | reverse complement strand
CGTGAGCTGGCGCGCTTCCTGCCGAGCTGGCAGAACGTCGACGCCTACCGCCCCGCGGGCGCCGGGCCCGACCGGCTGCGCGAGGCGCTGGTGCCGCTGCAGGGGGTCGCGTTGACTCCCGAGGTCTGGGAAAGGGATGTCCTGCCGCGACGGCTTGGCGCCTACAGCCCGGCCTGGCTCGACGAGCTGTGCACCGGCGGCGAGGTCGTGTGGGTCGGAGGCGGCGCGCTGGGCCGCAGCGGCGGCAAGGTCGCCCTGTACTTCCGCGAGGACGTGCGGCTCGCCGGTCCGCCTCCGGCGAACGTCAAGATCGAGTCGCCCGACGGCGAGATCCACGATGCGATCCGCGAGCTCCTGGGTCGTCGCCCAGCGTTCTGGATCGACCTCGTGGACGAGCTCGACATCGCGCCCGAGGAGCTTCACAACGCGCTGTGGGATCTCGCGTGGGCGGGCGAGGTTACGAACGATGCCTTCGCCCCGTTGCGCGCGCCACGGCTCCGCTCGGTTCAGCGCCAGCAGCGCGGCGGCAGGCGCTTCGCCGCTCGCCGGTCCGCGGCCTCGCACGCCGTGCAGGGCCGCTGGTCGCTCACCGCCGCGCTGTTCGAACACGCGCCGCCGGCCGGACCACGGCTTCGCGCCCAAGCGGAGTTGATGCTCGAGCGCTATGGGATCGTCACGCGCGAGACCGTCCTGGCCGAGGGCGTCCCGGGCGGCTTCTCGACTCTCTACGGCGAGATGTCCAACCTCGAGATGCTGGGTACCGCGCGCCGCGGCTACTTCGTCGAGGGGCTGGGAGGAGCCCAGTTCGCGCTGCCGGGCGCGGTGGAGCGCCTGCGATCGCTCCCCCATCCCGAGGGCACCTACACGATTCTGGCGGCGACCGATCCGGCCAACCCGTACGGCGCGGGAATCTCATGGCCCAAGCGCGAGGGCGGCCGTCGCCCCAGCCGGACCCCCGGCGCATATGTCCTGCTTCGCGACGGCGATCCACTCCTGTTCGTCGAGCGCGGCGGCCGCGGCATCCTGCGCCTGACGGATCTGGCGGGCGAGGCGTTCGCCGAGGCGATCGGCGAGATCGCGTCCGCGGCCAGCGACGGCCTGCTCCCCCGCCTCGCAATCGAGCGCCTGGACGGCGAGCCGGTGATCGGCTCGGGCCTCGAGGAGACGCTGATCGCGGCGGGCTTCCACCGCCAGCCCCGAAGGCTCGTGGCGTCGGCGTGAATCCACAGCAGGCAGCCGGTTCGCAGTGGCGCGCGGGGGTCAGCTCCGCTTCAACACAATCCACGTCCGCCTTCCGGATGCAGATTGCGTTGACCGGCCCTTAGCCCTGCTTCGAGTGAATCCGGTCCCGGAATCCGGGACTAGATTCACTTGACCGGAAAGTCGACCGGCTCGCTGTGCTGCATCCGCTGGATCGCGTCGTTTGCGAGCAGGTATCCGATCGTCAGGTAGTAGGCACCGCTCAGGACGCCAGCGCCATGGGTGCCGCCCAGGATGGTCAGCGCCCAGGCGATCGGCAGGCCCACGGCGACCAGCGTCGAGACCTGTCCGCGGAGATCGGCGAGCAGCTATTCCTGAGCGAGGCGACGGTCAAGACCCACGTGACACGGGTGCTCTCCAAGCTCGGAGTGCGTGACCGGGTCCAGGCGGTGGTGCTCGCCTACGAGAGCGGACTGGTGGAGCCCGGCGAGGCGCCTGCTTAGCTCGTGATGTGGCTGAGGGCGACACGATTCATCGTGCGGCGCGCAAGCTCGCAGAGGCGCTCGCCGGCAAGCGGATCCTCGACGTAGAGGTCCCCAACCCACGAAGCCCGCTGCGGCGGCAGGGCGATCGCGTCGAGCGGCTCCGCGGCGCGACCCTGACGGAGGCTGAGGCTCGAGGCAAGCATCTCCTTCTCCATTTCGAAGGCGGCCTTGTCCTCCACTCGCACCTCGGCATGCGAGGCTCGTGGCAGGTGGTTCCAACGGGAGAGGGTGCTCGCGATCGACGGGCCTGGGTTGTGCTGTCTGCCGAGGGCCTGGAGGTAGTCGAGCTGGAGGGCTCGCGCCTGGACCTGCGGACCGAGCGCGAGGTGCGGTCGGATCCGCGCCTGCGCGCCCTCGGCCCTGACGTGCTTGCGCCGGAGTTCGATGCCGAGACGGGGGTCGCCGCCCTTCGCCTCACGGATCAGTCGCGCGAGGTCGGCGAGGCTTTGGTCGACCAGCGCGTTCTCGCGGGGGTCGGGAACATCTACAAGTCCGAGGGATGCTGGTCGGCGCGGATCGATCCCTGGCAGCGCCTGGCCGACCTGAGCGACGACGAGCTGCGTCGGCTGGTCATCGAGACGGCCGCGCTCATGCGCTACGGGCTGGAGACGGGCCGCATGCCGAGGTCGATCTACCGGCGAGCGGGGCAACCGTGCCCCCGGTGCGGCGCCCCGCTTCGATCGCGTGGCCAGGGGGATGCGAACCGGAGGACGTACTGGTGCGAGTCCTGCCAGCGATCAGGGGATAATCCGGGCGTGGAGGAGGACCAATGAGCCCTGGCGGATCCGTCGAGCTGCTCTCGCGTGTCCCGCTCTTCTCGGAGCTCTCGCGCGAAGAGCTCGAGCGGATCTCGCGCGTGTCCGTGGCGAGGAGCTTTCCCGCCGGGGTGCGAGTCTTCCACGAGGGCGATCACAGCGACGCGTGTTACCTGGTGCGAAGGGGCGATCTGCGGGTCACGCGCGAACACTCCGACGGTCGCGCGATCGCGCTCGCCACGCTTGGCCCGGGTGACCTGTTCGGCGAGCTCGCGATGCTGGACGGCGAGGCCCGCTCGGCGAGCGTCGAGACGCTGACCGACTCCGAGCTTTTGGCACTTCCGGCGGCCGACGTGCGGCGGCTCCTGGCCGACCGCCCCGAGATCTCGGTCAAGCTGATCGCGGCGCTCGTAAAGCGTTTGCGGGAAACCAACGAGCGAGTTGCGCGGCAGTCGTTCCAGACGGTGCCGAGCCGCGTTGCCGGCGTTCTCACGCAGCTCATTGCGGAGGAGAGCGCGACGACGGGCAGCCAGGGCATCACCATCCGCATGACCCAGGCCGACCTGGCGCAGCTTGCCGGGACGTCGCGCGAGAGCGTCAGCCGGTTTCTCGCCACCCTGGAGCGGGCCGGCGTCGTGCGGGTCGGGCGAGGACGGGTGACCGTCGTCGAGCCGCGCCGCCTCCGTGCGTACATCTTCTAGTGGTGCGGCGCGCCCCGGACGCCGACGAGTTCGCGTCACAGCGGCAGGACATGGTCGAGCGCCAGCTGCGCCGCCGCGGGATCGGCGACGAGCGGGTCCTGGCGGCGATGGCGGCCGTCCCGCGCGAGCGCTTCGTGCCGGAGCCCTATGTGCGCCGCACCTACGCGGACTCAGCCCTCCCGATCGGCTACGACCAGACGATCTCGCAGCCGTGGATCGTGGCCGCGATCTGCGAGGCGACGGCGCTCACCGGGGACGAGAGCGTGCTGGAGGTCGGTACGGGCTCCGGCTACTCGGCAGCGGTGCTGGCACAGCTCGCGCGCGAGGTCTTGACGATCGAGCGAGTCCCGGAGCTTGCCCAGCGCGCGCGTCAGGCGCTTCGCGACCTCGGGGTCGGCAATGTGGAGGTCATCGCCGCGGACGGGAGCGCGGGGCTACCGGGCCGTGCCCCGTTCAACGCCATCGCGGTGCACGCAACTGCCCCCGCCCCGCCGCCGACGCTGATGGACCAGCTCGCGATCGGCGGCCGGCTAGTGGTCCCGATCGCCAGCCGCGGCGCCGACATGCTCACCGTGTTTCGCCGGACGGCGGAGGAAATCGACGCCATGACCGGCGCCGGGCTGGAGCGCGAAGTGATCGGCCCCTGCCGCTTCGTCCCGCTCATCGGAAGCGAGGGCTTCTCCGAGTAGCCACACAAATTGCGGCGGCTGCCGCCGCCTTACATGCTGCTGCCGCGACGAGAGTCGCGGCCCAGAATTACCGTTAGGCTGCGCCTGTGAGCGCCCACCCCGGCAGAGGTTCGGTCTCACCATGACTACCGGGCCGTTCGCCCTCAATTTCTTCTCCCCGGCTTTCGTCGACCAGCTCAAGCGCGGTCGGAAGACAGCCACGATCCGCCTCGGGGACAAGTCGCGCAAGTATCAGCGCGGCCAGATCGTGTGGATTACGGTCGGCTACCAGCACAGCCCGCGGCAGAAGCTGTTTTCCGCCGTTATCGACGACGTCGAGGTCAAGCGAGTCCGCGACCTCTCGCCGCGCGACATCGAGCACGACAACCCGGAGTTCCGCCGCCTGGACGAGATCACCGGCTTCCTCCGTCAGATCTATGGGCGCGAGATCGAGCACGAGGACACGGTGACGGTGATCCGTTTCTCTCAGGTCGTCGAATCAGTTGCACCGCACATGGGCAACGGCGAGACGCCGTCGTCCCGGAACTAGCTTCGAGCCCGGCCAGTGCCCGAGTACAGCTTTCTCACGACGTGGTGCCTGGAGGCGTCGCGCGAGCGCGTGTGGGATGCGATCTGGGATTCCGAGCGCTGGCCCGAGTGGTGGCGCGGAGTGACGGCCGCCGAGAATCTGAAGGACGGCGACGAGAGCGGGGTTGGGCAGGTGAGCCGTTACACCTGGCGCTCAAAGCTCCCCTACGACCTCGATTTCTATCTCCTGGAGGGCGAGGCGACGGGCGAGCTCGCGGGCGTGGGGCGCTGGCTCCTGTTCGCAGAGGACGGCGTCAGCCCGGTCGCCGCCGTGGTCTACGAGTGGGAGGTGCACACCACGAAGCCATGGATGAACGCGATCGCACCGCTCGCCGCGCCGGTCTTCGCGTGGAACCACGACTGGGTGATGCGAAACGGGGGCGAGGGACTCGCGCGTCTGCTCGGCTGCCGCCTCCTCGCGTCGAGCTGATCTGAGTCCGGGCGACTGAGATCGTTGACGAACGGCGCAGGCGTGGCTAAACTCACGATAGCGGCTTGGCACTCTGCTGTGTAGAGTGCCAGCGGTAGGCGGGAAACGACTTCAATACACCCCAAACGGAGGTAACGAACGGATGAAGCTGAAGCCCCTAAGCGATCGGGTGATCGTTCAGGCGATCGAGGAGGAGGAGACGACCGCTAGCGGCCTCGTCCTCCCCGATACCGCGAAGGAGAAGCCCCAAAAGGGCAAGGTGATCGCCGTCGGCGACGGTCCCAGCGAGGA
>VAYL01000219.1:4604-11050 GCA_005884305.1 Actinomycetota bacterium | reverse complement strand
GACGCTTCCCCAGCCGAGCGCGAGCCCAGGTGAGATCGAGGTCGGCCCCGACGACGTAGTGCCGGATGAGACTCGCGACAAGCTTCGCCGCGCGTGGGACCGGATCTCCGGTAAGGAATAGCTACTCGGTCCCCTGAGCAGCCTGGAGCGCGGCGCCGTCGAGGATGTCGTGTTCGGACACCTCGATCCGCTGCAGGCCGAACGCCCGCATCGCCTGGATCAGGATCACCACGCCGGCGACGATCGTCGGCGCGCGGCCCGGATGGAGCCCCGGGACCTCGAGCCTCTCTTCGAGCGGCTTCCCGGAGAGCATCGAGTACATGTGCTGAACCGCATTGAGGGACAGGACATAGCCGTGAACCTTCTCCGGGTCATAGGGGTCGAGCTCCTGGTCGATCGCGGCCAGCGAGGTCGGGGTCCCGGCGACGGCGATGCCGCCCTTGATGTCGAAGTACTCTGCCGCGGCGAGCTCGGCGAAGATCAGCTTTCGCACGTCCTCGGCGAGCGCGTCGAGCTCGCCCGCCGTCGGCGGGTCGTTTCGGACGTAGCGCTCGGTGTGGCGCACGGTCCCCACCTGAAGCGAGGTGTGAAAGCTCACCTCGTGTCCGGAGCCGACGACGATCTCGGTGGATCCGCCGCCGATATCGATGACGAGGATGCCATCCGCCGGCTGGCGGTCGGCCACCGCACCGACGTAGGTGAGCCGGGCCTCCTCCTCGCCCGTGAGGATCCTGGCGTCGAGCGCGTAGCGCTCGCGGAACTCGGCGATGAACGCGCCGGCGTTGCTGGCATCGCGCACGGCGCTCGTGGCAAGCACGCTGACGGCGTCGGGGTTCAGCGGCTCATAGATCGAGATGTACTCGCCAACGGCGTCGGCGACGTCCTCGATCGCCTCCGTTGCGAGCTGCTGGGTCGTGTCGACTCCGCGGCCCAGGCGCGTGACGGTGGAGCGGCGTTCGAGCTCCCTCACCCGGCCGTCGTCGACGTCGGCGACCAGGAGGCGCGTCGAGTTCGTGCCCATGTCGACCACCGCAACTCGCACCGGCGGCGCAGCCTAGTGATAGGCCACGGCTCAGGCGCATTCGAGGCGGCGTCGGCCGGCGATGGTAGCTTGGCGCCAAGTTGAGCGCCGCCGAAAGGACCACGTTGCTGCGCCTCGCCCTCATCATCGCCCCAGGCACGTCGGGCTGAGGCCGGGGTGCCGACCACGCGATCGGCAGATAATCAACCCATACGGTCTATTTGCTGCCGATCGCTAGGAGGGAGCGCCGGCGGGCGCCTTCGGCGGCCGCGCCGGCTTACGCGGCCCGCGGCGCGAGTAGTCGCGGAACTCACGCTCGAAGTCGGGCCACCACGGCGGCTCCGGGAGCTCCTCCGGATCGTCGTCGCCCTCGTCGTCGCGAGGCGCCCGAAGCGCGAAATACGCGGTGGCGCTGAAGAGCACCGCCAGCCACAGGAGTGCCAGGACGAAGGAGTTCGACGCCGACGTCGGCCACTGAACGGCCGCGAAGAAGGTGGCCGCGTCGACGAACAGACATCCCGGGAGAAGCAAGAGTCCGAGCCACGGGGAGTGACGCCTGTGCCGCTGCCGGATGAGCACGGCCACCCAGACGACCAGCGCAGGCCACATGAGCGCGTGCGCGACGAGCGGAACGGTGACCGGCGTGCCTGGGTGGGGCACAGGCATCGGCCCCATGATTGCGCCATTTCACCGAGAGTCAAGGCCGCCGGCCCCAACTCCCGCCGCTAGAATTCACGATTCGCCGCGTAACCCGGAGGTCGTGGGTTCAAATCCCACCCCCGCTACTGGAGAAAGGCCCGCTACGGCGGGCCTTTCGCTTTCTCGAGTTGCCCACTGGATGGCTCCGAGGCACCGTCGATAGCCTGACCTGCCCGATGGCTCTCACGGATCCCGCCAAGCGGCTCCGCGCGATCCCGCCGTACAAGTTCGCCGAGCTCCAGAAGCAGGTGGCGGATAAGCGCGCCGCGGGCATCGACGTGATCAACCTCGGGATCGGCGACCCCGACTACCCGACGTTCCCGCACGTCGTCGAGGCGATGCAGGCTGCCGTCGCCGACCCCAGCACCCACACCTACCCGTCTAACCGGGGGCGCGAGGAGTTCAGGGCATCCCTGGGCGACTTCTACCGCCGCCGATTCGCAGTCGAGATCGACCCGGAGTCGGAGGTGATTCCTGCGATTGGCGCCAAGGAATGCATATACAACCTCTGCTTCGCCTTCCTCGACCCGGGCGACCTCGCGCTGGCGTCCGACCCCGGGTACCCCCCATACACGGGTGGCCCGCTGCTGGCCGGAGCCGGCTCGGTCCTGCTGCCGCTGGAGCCCGATCTGGGCTTCGCGCCCGACCTGGACAAGCTCGACGCTGACTCGCTCGAGCGCGCCCGGCTGATCTTCATCAACTACCCGAACAACCCGACCGGCGCCGTCGTTCCCGACGGGTTCTTCGAGCAGGTCGTCGAGCTGGCGCGGGAGCATCAGATCCTCGTCGTCCACGACAACGCCTACTCGGAGACCACCTACGACGGGTACGTCGCGCCGAGCTTCCTCGCCACGCCGGGCGCCAAGGAGGTGGGGGTGGAGGTGTTCTCGCTCTCGAAGGGCTTCAACATGACCGGCTGGCGCTGCGCCGCCATCCTGGGGAACGCAGACGCCGTCTCCTCCTACTGGCGGCTGAAGACCAACGTCGACTCGGGCCTATTCGAGGCCGTGCAGCTCGCCGGCGTGGCGGCGCTCGAGGGCCCGCGCGAGCGGATCGCTGAGATGAACGAGATCTACGCGCGGCGCCGGGACCTGGTGGTGGGCGCCCTGCGTGAGATCGGCGTCGGCGTGGAGAAGCGCAAGGGCACGATCTACGTCTGGGCGCCGGTGCCCGAGGGCCACACCTCGACCTCGTTCGCGGAGCTGGTCCTGGAGGAGGCGGCAGTGGTGATCTCGCCGGGCTCGATGTACGGGCCGTCGGGCGAAGGCTTCTTCCGGATCTCGCTGACGACAACTGATGAGCGCATCACCGAGGCGGTCGAGCGCATGCGCGAGCACCTGGGCTAGCTCCTCCGTTCTCACAGATCGCTTGGCGCCGGGACGCGGGTCGACGTGCGCAGTGCTAGAAGTCACTCCGAGGCATGGATTCGCCATCCGCCCCCCACTCTCGTGTCGAGCGGGTCGCAGTCGTCGGCCTTGGCAATGTCGGGCGGCTGATCGCCGACATGCTTGTCGAGCGCGGGTTCGAGGTGTGGGAAGTCGACGCCGATGGGAGCAGGGTGGCCGGTGAGCGCGCGTCCGTTATGGACGTCAGTGATCCTGCTGCGCTCGAGGAACTGTTCGCGGGCGTCGACGCGGTCGTCTCATGCCTGCCCTACTACCTGAACGCCGTGACTGCCACGGCGGCGCATTCCGCCGGGGTGCACTACCTGGATCTGACAGAAGACGTCGCCACGTCGCGCCTCGTACAGGAGCTCGCGCGGAGTTCGAACACGATCCTCATGCCGGGCTGCGGTCTCGCCCCAGGCTTCATCTGCGTGGTTGGCGGTGCGCTTGTGGGCAGCCTTGAGACCGTCGATCGGATGGAGCTGCGCGTCGGCGCCCTTCCGCGCAGCCCGAACAACGCGCTCGGCTATGCGTGCAACTGGTCTCCCGCTGGGATCGTCAACGAGTATCTGAACGACTGCGAGCAGCTGCGTGGAGGGGAGCTCGTGACCGTGCCGTCGCTCGATGACCTGGAGACGATCGTGATCGACGGCGCGCGCTACGAGGCGTTCACCACCTCCGGCGGCCTCGGGACGATGTGCGAAACCTTCGCCGGACGTGTCGACCGGCTCGACTACAAGACGATCCGGTATCCAGGTCACCGGCAGCTGATGAGGTTCATGCTGCAGGAGCTGGGCCTTGGCCGGCAGCGAGAGGCGGCCGTGCGGCTCCTCGCGGACGCATACCCTCCGGTCCGGGACGATCTGGTGATCGTCTATGCGGCGGCCGAGGGAGACGAGGGAGGACGCTACGCCCGCGAGGAGTTCGTCCGCGTCTACCGTCCGCGGACCGTCGCGGGCGCCACCCGGACCGCGATCGCGTGGACGACGGCCGCAGGGGCGGTCGGGATGGTCGAGTTGCTTGCCGAGGGCTCGCTGCCGGACGCGGGCTTCGTCTGCCAGGAGGGCGTGTCCCTCGACGCCTTCCTCGCTACCAAGGCAGGGCAGATGCTGGCGCGCGAGCCGCGCGCGGAGATGCACGACGACATTCCGCTGATGCCAGTCGCTTGAGCGCTCGGACTCTTTCGGTGAAAACGCCGGTCTAGCGGGAGCGTGGGTAGCTAGCGGAAGTCTTTGCTCACACGACCGGCAGCGACGCTCCCGTCGGCACCGGAGCGCCGGCGATGGCCCCCGGAGCCGACGAGCGCACGCGCGGCCGCCTCGATCTCCGCTTCTTGCAGTAAGACGTGGTCAGCGGCTTTTCCCAATGGAACAAAAGAGTCCCGGCTCGTCACCCGCGAGATCGTCCCCTCGAAGTTCGCGTCGACGAGCGCGCTCACGATGCCCTCGGAGACCCCGCCGCTTCGGCGCGTCTCATCCACGATCAGCACGCGCCCGGTCGCTTCGGCCTCCCGGAGGATGTCGGCAACGGGCAGTGGGACAAGCCAGCGTAGGTCCACCACGCGCACGTCGATCCCATCCTCGGCGAGGTGCCGCGCGACGCGCAGCGACATGTACGTGCCGTTCGCGAACGTGACAATCGTCAGGTCGCTGCCGTCACCGTGCACTCGTGCCGAGCCGATTGGGGCGTGACAAGCCGGCCACTCGCTGGGTGCGGGGTACGGCGCGACCCAGCCACCATCACCCGGCCTATGCAGATCACGGGTGTGGTAGAGCGCGATCGGCTCCAAGAAGACGCACGTCGATCCGTCAACGGACGCGGACGCGAGGCAGGTTCGGAGCATGGCCGTTGCGTCGTCCGCTCGCGCGGGAGACGCAACCACGATCCCGGGTATGTCTCGGAGGACCGCCACGGCGTCGTCGTTGTGGAAATGGCCGCCGAAGCCCTTTTGGTAGCCGTATCCGGCGAGCCGCAGCACCATCGGGTTGCGGTATTGGCCATTCGAGAAGAACGGCAAGGTCGCCGCCTCGCCCCGAAGTTGATCCTCGGCGTTGTGCAGGTAGGCCAGGTACTGGATCTCGGCAACCGGAAGCAGGCCGGAGACACCGCAACCGAGCGCGACACCGAGGATCGTCTGCTCGTCGAGAAGCGTGTCGAACACGCGAGTGGTGCCGAAACGGCGCTGCAGTCCACGGGTAACGCCGTAGACACCACCCTTCTGACCGACGTCCTCGCCGAACACGAGTAGCTCTGGCCGGGCTGCGAGCGCGTCGGCCAGCGTCGCGTTGATCGACTCGGCCAATGTCAGCGGGCCCGCTTCCTCTGGAAGCCGTCCTCCGAACGCGCTCGCCCTCGCGTCCGGGCTCGCCGCCCGGCTCAGGTCCGACGCGACCGCTTCCGGACGTCGTCGAGCGATCGGGTCCATCACCTCCGATGCGCTCGAAAGCCGCCGTTGACCGGTGGCATCGTCCGCCAGGCGCCGCACGTCCGCTGCAGATGCGTCGTATTTGGCGAGCAGCTCGCTGGCCTCGGCGATCCCGGCCGCCGCGAGCAGGCGCGCGGCGTGGACGAGGGGATCGCGCTCCAGGTCCTCGCCGATCTCTCCACGGCTGCGATAGCCGATCTCGGCGTCGGAGCCCGCATGCCCGAGGAAGCGAACGCACCGCAGGTGCAGAAACGCGGGGCGGCGCGAGCTGCGCACGTATTCGGCTGCCGCCAGAGCCGCGTCATAGGCGCCTGCGACGTCGGTTCCCTCGGCGTTGAAATAGCGCAGATGTGGGCGATTCGACCAAGCTTCCTTCACCCAATCGCGAGGCGTGCGGACGCTGATGCCGAGGCCGTTGTCCTCGCAGCAGAACAGCACCGGCATCCGCAGCCCCCGGTGCACGGTGTACTCCGCTGCGTTCAACGCTCCCAGGGCAGTCGAGTGGTTGAGCGAAGCGTCTCCGAATGAGCAGATCACGATCGCGTCCGCCGGCCACGCGGAGCTGACACCGATCCGCTCTGCGCGCTCGATGGCGAACCCGACCCCCATCGCGCGGGGCATATGAGACGCAATCGTCGAGGTCTGAGGGATCACCGCGAGCCCGTGGTTGCCGAACACCTTGTGTCGCCCGCCGGAAATCGGCTCATCCGCGGCTGCGACCAGGCCGAGGAGGATGTCCCGTAATGGGGTGGAGCCGGGGACCTGCTGCGCCCGCGCGCAGTAGAACCCGCCCGATCGGTAATGGAGGAGCGCCGGATCGGTCGGTCTGAGCGCCGCTGCGATCGCGGCGTTTGACTCGTGGCCCGCGGATCCGATCGTGTAGACGCCGGGGCCCTCCTCCCGCAGATAGCGCGCG
>VAYL01000219.1:3093-4548 GCA_005884305.1 Actinomycetota bacterium | reverse complement strand
TGCCGTCGCGGACCGGCTGATCGAGCTCAACTTCGCGAGCCCCTCCGCTGCTGAGCGCGCCCACGCGCTCGCGGAAGTGACGCTCGAGCGCCTGCTCCTGTGTGTCGGTCGCCGTCATCCTGCGACCCCTATCCCCCGGCGCATCGGTAAGGCGGTACGAAGCTCACCCAAACTCGACGCCCTGGGCCAGCGGAAGCTCGTCTGAGTAGTTGATGGTGTTGGTCGCCCGGCGCATGTAGGCGCGCCAGGCATCCGAGCCGGATTCGCGGCCTCCTCCGGTGGACTTCTCACCGCCGAACGCGCCGCCGATCTCAGCGCCGGAGGTCCCGATGTTGACGTTGACGATCCCGCAGTCGGAGCCGTCGGAGGCGAGGAAGCGTTCGGCCTCTCGTTGATCGCGGGTGAAGATGCTGGACGACAATCCCTGGGGAACGCCGTTGTGGAGCGCGATCGCTTCCTCGAGGTCGCGATAGCTCATCACGTAGAGGATGGGGGCGAACGTCTCGCGACGCACAAGCTCGGTCTGGGCGGGCATGCGGATGATCGCGGGCTCTACGTAATAGGCATCCGGCAGGCCCGCGACCTCACGCCGGCCGCCGCCCACGATCAGCTCGCCTCCGTCGGCCTGTGCTTCTTCGAGCGCCGCGGCCATCTCCTGGTACGCCCCCTCGTTGATGAGCGGACCGACCAACGTCCCCGAGGCGTTCGGGTCGCCGATCTCCAGGCGGGCGAACACGTCGCGCAGCCCGGCGACCAGCTCGTCGACGACGTCCTCGTGTGCGATCACCCGGCGCAAGGTCGTGCAGCGCTGGCCGGCGGTTCCCGCAGCGGCGAAGACGATTCCCCGCCGGGCGAGCTCAAATCGCCCCATGCGGGCCGCCACGCGTGGCGCGATCTCCGCTCCCATGCGCTCCGATCCAGTCGCGCTCACGAGCGCGACGTCGGAGCTGTCCACCAGCACTTGGCCCTCGCGAGCGCCAGCGATGACGAGCCGATGCACCGCCGGCGCTCCGCAGTCCGATGCGGCGCGATCCAGCAAGGCGGAGCACGCCATCGAGGTGAGAGGAGTCATCGGTGAGGGCTTCCACACGATGGTGTCCCCGCAGACCAAGGCGACCGCGGTGTTCCAGGACCACACCGCCGCCGGGAAGTTGAACGCGGTAATGAGGCCGACCACGCCCAGCGGGTGCCACGTCTCCATCAACCGGTGGCCCGGCCGCTCGGACGGCATCGTGCGCCCATCGAGTTGACGCGACAGTCCGACCGCGAAGTCGCAGATATCGATGGCCTCCTGCACCTCGCCGAGGGACTCGGAGGTGATCTTTCCCGCGTCGATCGTGACCAGCTCGGCGACGTCCGCCTTGTGTTCCCTCAGCAGCTCGCCAAGACGCTTGACGAGCGCACCTCGGACGGGGGCGGGTACGACGCGCCACTCACGAAACGCATCCTTGGCCT
>VAYL01000219.1:0-3017 GCA_005884305.1 Actinomycetota bacterium | reverse complement strand
CCCGGCGTAAGCATCCGGGAAGCCAACCCATATTCGTTCTGAAGCGCAATGCTGCGCTCGAACCTCTCAACGTCGGGCTCGCGAACGAAGTTCGTCGGTCGACGAGACGGACAGCTCGTGCTGGGACTGGATTGTTGTCATTGGCTCCTCCATGAGTTCTGGGCGGCGGATAAAGACCGCTTATACAACGTTGTACTCGGGACGAAGCGCGGACGTGTCGAAGCGCTCCAGGCTCAACGGATCTATGTCGACGAACGGCGGGCGACGCAAGACCAGGTCGCGGAGGATCTCGCCTACGGCGGGGCCCTGCAGGAATCCGTGTCCGGAGAACCCAGTCGCGTAGAGGAAGCGCGAGACGCCCGTCGCCTCCCCGATGATCGCGTTGTGGTCTGGCGTCATCTCGTAGAGCCCGGCCCATCCGCCGCGGATACCGGCGTCGGCGATCCGAGGCGCCCGCCGCCGGACCACCTCCATCAGGCCGGCGATCCAGTCGTCGCTTGTCTCGACGCTGAAGCCCGGCTTCTCATGCGGATCGGACATCCCGATCAATAGCCCGGGGCCCTCGCGGTGAAAGTAGAAGCTCGACTCGAAGTCGACCGTCATGGGGATCTGGGCGGGGAGTCCGTCGATCGCCTCGGTGAACAGGATCTGGCGCCGCAACGGCGTGACCGGCAGATCCACGCCGACCATAGCGCCGCAGCTTCGCGACCATGCACCGGCGGCGCAGATCACGGTGCTCGTCCGGATCGAGCCGTGGTCAGTGACGACCTCGGTGATCTCGTCGCCGCTGATGTTGATGTCGAGTACCTCGCAGTTGACCCGGATCTCCGCGCCATGGGCGCGGGCACCGAATGCGTATCCCTGGACCACGTCCTCGGGGTTTGCGTGGCCGTCGCCGGGTGAGAATGCGCCTCCGAGGATGTCGTCCCCTTGGACCAGTGGGCACAGCTCGCGAGCTTCGCCCGGCGTAAGCATCCGGGAAGCCAACCCATATTCGTTCTGAAGCGCAATGCTGCGCTCGAACCTCTCAACGTCGGGCTCGCGGCTGAGGACAAACAGATACCCGACCTGCTTGAGGTCTATCTCCCACCCGGGCCGCCGGCCGAAGTCGCGGAACGCGTCCAGGCTGCGCTTGGCAATCTCGACGTTCAGCGCGTCAGAGAACTGCGTGCGCACGCCGCCGGCCGCTCGGCACGTGGAGCCGCTCCCGAGTTGCGCCCGCTCGACGAGCGCGACACCGACACCTCCCTCAGCCAGGTGGAAGGCGGCGCTGGTGCCGATCACGCCACCCCCTAGGATGACCACGTCAGCGGATTTCGGAAGCGGTGAGGCCGAGCGAGGCATGCCTAGGATGGTACGTGCGGCGCAGCGGCCCACTGCCCCGCCCAGATGCCCCTGGTCGCGGTGCCTTCGGATGTCAGCCTGCGTCGTCAACCAGCGGGCGGGCCAAGGTCGGCGCGGGTGCTGCTGGTACCAGCCGTGGTACCAAACTGAGCGAATCTCAGCTAATCCGAGAGCACCTCACCATGCTTGAGAGCGGCCGGGAGCAGCCCTCAAGCGGCGTAGGGCCATCTCATAACCCGGAGGTCGCGGGTTCAAATCCCGCCCCCGCTATGTCCGTCACTACCACGCCTGACTACCACGCCTGAGCCCTCCAGTTGGAGGGCTTTCGCGTTCTCGAAGGCGTCGATGCCGTTCGTCCCCCGCTTCTCCTTTTGCGCGAAAAGCAGATGCGCGCGCCGCCCTGGGGTCGGCTCAGTCTGAGGTCTCGCTCCCTCTCAGCGCCGCCACGTGGGCCGGATTGATGCCGATTGACTCGGCGGTGCTTTGCTCCTTGAACCAGGCCAGGCGAGCCTGACCCGATCGAGCGGCATCCGAGAGGCCCCTCTCGACCTCGTCCAAGCTCCCTTCCACCGTGTAGACGTCACCGTTTCCGAGCCTGATCTCTGCGTGAGGCATGGATCAAACATGACAGACGGCCGACCGAACCGAGCGGCTCCTTTCGTTCTGGGAGGAGGTGACTGAACGAGCCTGCCAAGGGGAGGAGAATCCGATCGATGGCACACGATCATCCGATAAGGCGGGCGCGCCATGAAGACCAACACGGGAGCGCCCCCCACCGACCGGATGTGCCCGTCGCTGGGGTGCTACGCGATTCGATCGTCGGGATCACGTGCTTCCCTAATCCGCTGCCGAGGAGCGGCAAGCGGAGATCGCGGCGACGGCGGCGCCAGACAAAGCGTCCGTGACGTGAGCAGACGCGGCGTGGTCCAATGACCCCACGCTTCCGCTTATCTGAACCCGGGCCTCCGCGAAGTCTGGGGGCGAGTGGTTGTGGGGCGTTGTCGGTTCGATCGCTCCGCGGGCGCCCGGGCTTATCTGGGTCCACGGCCCGTGGGCCGGCGACGTGATGGTTGATGGGTCGATCCGCGGGGAACGACTCCGGCCGCTCGGTCTTTGGTCGACCGCCGCCCTCGGGCGGGTGTCGCGGAAGCTGCGGGAGCCGGCCGGAAGGTTGAAGGCCATCTTGGATTCGTGGGCTTGGGCGGAGGCGATCGACGGGGTCACGACGAAGGGTCAGTCGACCGGCTCGAGCGCCTCGGGCCCGAGTTCGCGCAGGGTGTGAAAGCAGCGCCGGGCGAGCTTGCGGGCGATCGTCAGCGAGGCGCGCGTGTGGGAGAGCCCCCGCGCTTTCAGCGCCAGGTAGTCGTCGCGGTCGGGACTGGTCGGCCGACAGGCCGCCTGCGCCGACTCATAAAGCGCCCAGCGAAGCTGGGGCGAGCCCTGCTTGGTGAGCTTGCCGGCCCGCGAACGGCGGTCGGAGCGATGGACGCCGACGTCGAGGCCGGCGCTGCGCACGGCCTTGCGCGATGCCGAGAGCCGGCTGACGTCGCCGAGCTCGCAGAGGATCGTCGGCGCGGTCAGCTCGCCGATCCCGTAGTGGTCCATCAGCGCCCGACAGCCCGGCTGGCGGCGGGCGAGGTGGCGCAGCTCGCGCTCCAGCGGAGCGAGCTGGG
>VAYL01000218.1:13546-22695 GCA_005884305.1 Actinomycetota bacterium | reverse complement strand
AGCGCGTAGCTAGTCGCGGTAGGGAAATCCGCCGCGGCGTTTGACGCGAGGCGCAATGCCAGCTGGCTTGACCGCCGGCGAGTCCGTGTACCCATGCCTCCAAGAAAAACCTCTAGGCAGGACGCTCGTGCCCGTACCGAGAACCAACACAGGTGGACAAGTAGAGAATACTCAGGTGAGCGAGCTAACCCTCGTTAAGGAACTCGGCAAAATCGTCCCGTAACTTCGGGAGAAGGGACGCCCCGGTAGGGTGAACTCCATACGGAGGGAGCCCGAGGGGGCCGCAGTGAATAGGTCCAAGCGACTGTTTACCAAAAACACAGGCCTCTGCTAAGTCGAAAGACGATGTATAGGGGCTGACGCCTGCCCGGTGCCGGAAGGTTACGCGGAGGTGTTAGCGGCTTCGGCCGCGAAGCACTGAAGCTAAGCCCCGGTAAACGGCGGCCGTAACTATCAGTTGACCGAGGTAGTTGTAAAACTCGGCTATATGCTGGAACGTCCGGAGTGTCCGGCGCTACTCGCGCAAACCTGCGCAGTGACAATGCGTCCGGTGCGGACAATCAGCAGGAAAGGCCTCACGTTCGACGGCACATAGGTGCGCCAATGGTGAGGAATCCTCAGAGACTATACGCCGAGCCCGACGGTTTCACGACCGGCTGGGATGAGATAGTCCGATCTCACGGGCGACCGTGAGAGCTGGCCAGAAATGAGTCAGCCGCCCCGCGTCTGGGGTAGTAACAACGATGAACGGTCCTAAGGTAGCGAAATTCCTTGTCGGGTAAGGAAAATGGATTCTTGCCCCGCCGCCCCGCAAGGGGTGGCCGAGAACCGGCTCATATCGGGGAAGCCCTCCCTGCCGATCTGGCAGCGGGTAATCCCGAGGGAAGTCCTAGTGACCCCGTAACGACTGATCCGAAAGGAGAGGCTCGCCGCGACGATGCGGCGGGCAATACGCCGGCCCTCATCAGAACAAGGGACGCCTATGGAGCAGCCGCGCTGGATCCGTGGTTCGTGACTGGCTTGGTCGAAGGAGAGGGATGCTTTTGCGTCTCGTTCCAGGTTCGACCGAAGATGCGACTGGGGCTCGAAGTCAGGCCCTCGTTCGCGTTATCGCTCAACGAGCGAGACCAGGCACTTCTCGCGGATCTGCAGACGTACTTCGGATGTGGCTCGATCCGCAACTCGCGCTCTGATCGCACGTTCAAGTTCGAATCGCGATCGACCCGCGAGCTGTTGAACGCGGTCGTGCCGCACTTCGAGAGCTTCCCGCTCATGGGAAGCAAGGCGCGAAGCTTCGACGGCTTCGCGCGCATCTGCCGGATGGTCGAACAAGGCGGCCATCTCGGGCGCGACGGCTTGCGAGAAATCGTGGCGATCGCTTACGAGACGAATCTCGGCAAGCGGCGTCGTTCGCAAGCAGAGCTCCTACGGGTGCTCGATGAGGTGAAGGGATAGTCTGCCCCCCTGGAAAGCAGGGGATCAGGTGAAGTTCCGACCTGCACGAATGGCGTAACGACTTGGACGCTGTCTCAACGAGGGGCTCGGTGAAATTAAAGTCTCGGTGAAGATGCCGAGTACCCGTGGCAAGACGGAAAGACCCCGTGAACCTTTACTGCAACCTGATATTGGAGTTCGGGATATCTCGCTCAGGATAGGTGGGAGGCTTTGAACCGGCGGCTTCGGCTGCCGGGGAGCCACCCTTGAGATACCACCCTTGGTGTTCTGGGCTTCTAACACACCGCCGTAATCCGGGGTGTGGACAGTGTCAGGCGGGCAGTTTGACTGGGGCGGTCGCCTCCTAAAATGTAACGGAGGCGCCCAAAGGTTCCCTCAGCACGGTTGGAAATCGTGCGTAGAGTGCAAACGCATTAAGGGAGCTTGACTGCGAGACCGACGGGTCGAGCAGGAACGAAAGTTGGGGTTAGTGATCCGGCGGTTGCAAGTGGAAGCGCCGTCGCTCAACGGATAAAAGGTACTCCGGGGATAACAGGCTTATCGCTTCCAAGAGTCCATATCGACGAAGCGGTTTGGCACCTCGATGTCGGCTCGTCGCATCCTGGGGCTGGAGTAGGTCCCAAGGGTTGGGCTGTTCGCCCATTAAAGCGGTACGCGAGCTGGGTTCAGAACGTCGTGAGACAGTTCGGTCCCTATCTGCCATGGGCGTTGGAGAGTTGAGAGGAGTCATCCTTAGTACGAGAGGACCGGGATGAACGCACCTCTGGTGTATCTGTTGTCCTGCCAAGGGCACCGCAGGTTAGCTACGTGCGGACTGGATAACCGCTGAAAGCATCTAAGCGGGAAGCCAACCTCGAGATGAGCTCTCCCATCCCCTTGAGGGAGTAAGCCGCCTGGTAGACCACCAGGTCGATAGGCCGGCTGTGCAAGCGGGGCAACCCGCTCAGCAGACCGGTACTAATGCGGCGAGGTCTTGACGGTATTTATCTTCTTTTTTGGCCTGCGTGCAGTTTTCAAGCTCCGCCGGGGCTTGGTCCCGCAGATTTTCGGTGGTCATAGCGAGGGGGAAACACCTCTTCCCATTCCGAACAGAGCCGTTAAGCCCCTCAGCGCCGATGGTACTTGGAGGGCAACCTCCTGGGAGAGTAGGTCGCCGCCGGTCTTTCTTTGCGAAGCCGCCCTCCGAGGCGGCTTTTTCTTTGCGCTGAACCTAGGCCTGCCTCAAGCCCACGAAATAGCTCGCGTCGCCGGCGGGGAACGTCTCGAAGAGCTCGAGAACGTTGGCTTGTGGCGCCTCACTCGGTGCTCGCGCGCGCCACTTCCTCGGATGGCCACGCACTCTATGGGCCTTGACGTGCGCCGAGAGAGTCTCGAGATCCCCGTCCTCGATGCGGCCCAAGCTCGCATGAAGCCGGGTGGGTCGGTCGTGAAGCCCCTGCCGATGCCGGAACAGCATCGTGAACCGATCGCCGGGTTCCACACGGATCCGCGGCTTAGGCGGCTGGTCCGGAGCCGCAGCGGCCATGCAAACGCCCACGCCCCTGCCATCCCTCTCGTAGGTCACGCAGTAGGCTCCCAGCTTTGCTCGGGCGAACAGGCCATTGGTGGCGACGAACGGGCGCCGCGGCGGTTTGACTCCGCCTGCGGCCGGCGCGGAGACGGCGAGCAGCACGACGATGAGCACGCCGACCATGCCGGCGACCGCGCGGGACCGCCACGAAGGGGATGAGGCCATCGGTTCCACCGTAGCCGCTGTACTCGTGTGCTTAGGAGACGTAGCGATCGACCGCGGCGCGGAAGTTCGCCCGCGTTGGGCGGGAGCCCGGGAACCGGAAGTCGTAGTGGCGCTCGGTCTCAGTCGCGGCGCGAGGGTTGGATGTCCCACAGGCGCTGCGGGGGGTCCTCGCCCGCGCCTCCCATCCAGGCCGGCGATCGGGTCTGGGTCGCCGGTCGGTCCGCTGGCGAGCGGACCCCTCCGCGCGTGTGGGCTCGAGGCCGTATTCGCCAAGCGTGGCGAAGTCGATCACGAGGTCGACGCCGTCGACTACTCGCTGCTCAAGCTCGTTGCGCCCGTGGAACATGGCCGGCAATCTAGGAACGCGCTCGGACGGAACATATGTTCTGCAATCGAAGTTGCAACCAACCAGGGAAATGGCTTGACGAAGCCATTTCCGGGGCCATAGGCATGCTCACCGCCCACGCCGCCCGAAGCTGTGAGCCGCGGGGGCGACCGCGGCGAGCTCCGCCGTCCGCGGGTCCGCGACCACAGCGCCGTCGCGGCCATGCCGACCCGTCTCGCGCTCGACCGGCGGCTCGATCTGGCGCACCTTCGACGCCGGCTGATCGGGCGTCGACAGGGGATGCACCGCCCGCGCGACCACGTTCATCACGTCCTCGCGGCGCTCCAGCTTCCCGTCCACTCGCGCGAATGAGGCCGTTCTGACCGCCATCCGGTAATTCCTGTAGACGGGCGGCGGAACGACGATGTTTACCGTCCCGACCTCGTCCTCGAGCAACATGAACACGACCCCGTTCGCCGTCGCCGGCCGCTGGCGCGCGACGACCATCCCGGGAACCCGCACGAAACTGCCATTCGGCAGTCGGGTCAGATCCGCGCTCGTCGCCATCCCCTCCTCGAGTCCAGGCCGAATCAGCGTCATCGGATGCTCCGCGATCGCGATCCCCGTGGACGTGTAATCGGCCAGCAGGCGCTCCCAGGAGTCCAGCTCCCGCAGCGTCGGCGGCGCCGGGATGGGGAGTGGGAGGGAGAGCTGGATCGCCGCATCGGCCCGGCCGTTGCCGTTACGCGCAGCGCCATCAGCCGCTCCATTGTTTGCGGCAATCCGCCGCGCGCCGTTCGCAACGCCCAACTGCCACAGGTCCTGCCGCCGACGCAGCTCAGCGCCACCCTCGATCCGCTCACAGGCGCCGGCCCACGCCAGCCGCTCCAATCCGTCGGGCCCGACACCCGACCGCGAGGCGAGGTCCGCCAGATCGGCGTAGGGCCCGCCGCGCACATAGCCGAGGCCGATCCGCACGGGCGGATTGCCCGCCGCGCCCGCCTCAGCGCCCGTCGTCTCCACCCGGCAGTCGAGCTCGCTGACGTTGACGTCTGGCGGCAGGACCTCCATCCCGCGCCGCTGCGCCTCGTGGACCAGCGCGTCCGGCGGATAGAAGCCCATCGGCTGCTCGTTCAGGAGCGAGCACAGGAACTCGGGGCCGTAGTGAACCCGCAGCCACGTCGACTGATAGGCGAGCAGCCCGAACGCCACCGCGTGTGCCTTCGGGAACCCAAAGCCCGAGAACCCATGAATCTGCTCGAAGACCCGCTCGCCGACCTCGCGGCTCGCGCCGCGGCTCATCGCACCCACGACGAACTTGTCCCGGTAGGCCAAAATTGCCTGCTCAGAGCGCTTTCTGCTCATCGCACGCCGCAGCCCCTCCGCCTCGCCGGCGCTGAACCCGGCCAGCGCCATCGACACCTGAATCACCTGCTCCTGGAAGACGATCGTTCCCAGCGTGTCGCTCAGGATCGGCTCGAGCGACGGGTGCTCGTAGGGGACCTCGTAGTCCGGATCCTTCCGCAGCCGCTCCCGCCGCTCCAGATACGGGTGAACCGCGCCGCCCTGGATCGGCCCCGGCCGCACGAGCGCAACTTGCACCGTCAGATCGTCGATCGTCTCTGGGCGCGTCCGCGGCAGCATCTGCATCTGCGCCCGGCTCTCGATCTGAAACGCGCCCGTGGTGTCGGCGGCGCGGATCGTCCGGAACGTCTCGGGATCGTCCAGCGGGATCCGCGACAGATCGACCCGCTCCCCGCGCACGCGCGCGATCTGATCCACGGCCCGCTCCACCGCCGACAGCATCCCCAGCCCCAGCAGGTCGATCTTCAAGAACCCGCCGTCCGAACACGAGTCCTTGTCCCACTGCACGAGCTGGCGCCCCTCCATCGCCGCGGGTTGCACCGGGCAGATGTCGATCAGCGGCCGTGTGGAGATGACCATCCCGCCCGGGTGCTGGGAGGCGTGGCGCGGCAGCCCCCAGGCCTCGTGAGCCAGCCGGGCGAGCGCCCGCCAGCGCACCGACTTCGCCCGCTCGGCGCCGATCGCGGCCGCCATGTCCTCCTCGACCGACTCTGGGCGGTCGTACATCTCGACCGTCCGCGCGACCCTCTCGATCTCGCCCGCCGGCAGCCCCAGCGCCTTGCCGAAGTCCCGCACTGCCCCGCGTGAGCGATAACAGGCGAACGCCGCCACCAGCGCCGAGCGATCGTGCCCGTAGCGCTCGTGCACTCGCGGGATCAGCTTCTCGCGGATGTCGCGCGGGAAATCGAGATCGATATCCGGCGCCTCGGAGATCTCCTCGTTGAGAAAGCGCCCGAGGAACAGCCCGTTGCGCACCGGATCCACGTGCGAGAGCCCCGTGAGGTAGCAGACGAGCGAGCTGACGCTCGACCCGCGTCCGCGTCCGGGCGGCAGCAGCGACCGCGCCGAATCCGGCCCGCGAACCTCGGCCGCCACCTCCCGCGCCAGCTCGAGGATGTCGAAGTGCAGGAGCAGGAACCCCGACAGCCGAAGCTTCGCGATCAGCCGCAGCTCGTCATCCAGCCGGCTGCTCGCCTCCGCGTATTCGGGCTCGCCGGCATAGCGGTACTTCAACCGCGCCCGGCAGATCTCCGCCAGCGCCAGGTCGGCCCCGGGATCCTCCGACCCGGGATAGCTGTAGCCGAGGTCCGTCGTCAGGTCGAACCGAAGCCGCTCCGCCAGGTGCCCGCTCTCCGCCACAGCCTCCGGATGCTCCGCGAAGCGAGCGGCCATCTCCGTGGCCGACGCGAGATACGCGGTGCCATTCCCGCGCCGCCTGGGTTCCGTCTCCTCGAGCGTCCCACCAAGCCGAACCGCGCTGAGCACGTCTTGGAGCGCGGCCCTGGAGGGATCGTGCATGTGAACGTCCCCAGTCGCAACGCACGCGACGCCCAACCGCTCCGCCAGCCCGGCTAGCCACCGGTTCCGCGCCCGGTCGTGCCTCCAGAACGGCCGCTGAAGCTCGACCCTGAACCGCTCACGTCCGAACGCCGCAACGAGCCGCCGCCCGACCGCCATCGCCGCGACGGTGTCAGCCGCCGTGGGCCTGCCCCCCGCGCGCTCGAAGTGCGTGGCGAGCGCGCCATCCCGCGCGCACCCCGAAAGGCACACCAGCCCCTCGGTTCGCTCCTCGAGCGCTGTGAGCGGCAGGGAGGGTGGAAGCGGCTCCCGATCCGGGTGCGGCCGGGTGTCCTTGTGCGCTTCCGTGATCAGGCGGCAGAGATTCCGCCAGCCGTCGGCGCTCTCGACCAGCAAAGTGATGTGAAACGTCGTCCCTGCGTACCCCGGTGACACCGGACGCGAAGCGGAGGATGTCGCCGGAGAGGTGATGGCCACCTCCGCTCCCACGATCGGCCGCACGCCGAATGCCTTGCACGCCTCCGCGAACTCCATCGCGCCCCAGACCCCGTCGTGGTCGGTAAGCGCGAGCGCTTCATAGCCCAGCTCGGCAGCCCGGTGCGCCAGCTCCTCGGGTGCCGAGGCCCCGTCCCCGAACGAGTAGGCGGAATGGCTATGCAGCTCGACGTAGCTCATGCTCGTTGCAGGAACCACCGATCGCCGCCATCGGGTTCGCGGAAGACGACGACGTTCCGCCCGTCGGCGAGCACGAGCTCGAAGTAGCGGCGGCTGAGGGGCTTCGGCGTCCACCACCGATCCTCGACCAGCCACTCCTCGCGAACCGCATCCACGGCAACCGAGTCGACGACCGCCGGCTGCCCGTCCGGCTCCGCCTCGACCCCCACCGGCTGCGGCCAGTAGACGGATTGGCGGCTCACGGGCCCTCCTCCTGGAACGGCGTGAGCAGCGAGCGTCGCTCGGGCACCCGCGACTCCGTGTCGGCGTCGATCACCCGCAGCACCGCGTCCTTGCCCGCCGCCGCCCGCGCCTGCCGCACCGCCTCGGCGAGCCGCCGGCGCCGGCTCTCGGCCGCCTGCTCGTCGATCGCCGCCTGGTCGCCGACTGCCGGGCCCATCTCGAGCACCCGCAGCGTCAGCGAGACGACGGCTCCGGGAATCGCGCCGAGCTTTGCCACAAGCGCCAGGAGCAGGCGTTCGTGGTCAGCGCCCGCCCGCCGTAGCGCCGCCTCGTCGCGCCAGCCGCCGCCGCCGGCAAGCCGCGCTGCCAGCCGCACGCGGCGCAGGCTGCGCCCCCGGCGGGCGGGGTTCGCCAGCAGGCGATCGACCAGAAGCGCCACGACCCGCTCCAGCTGCGGACCCGAGATCGCCTCGCCGAGCTCGATCCCCTCGGCCAGTCCTTCCGGCGCGCGCCGCGGCCGAAGCGGCTCCTCGCTGCCCCTGGCCATCCCCAGCGCCACCAGCCCCAGCCGCCCGAAGCGATCGGCGATCGCGGCGTCCGGGAGTGCAGCGAGCTGTCCCAGGCCCTCGACCCCCAGGCGCTCGAGCTTGTCGGGCAGGTCGACGCGGCCCCACTCGTCGTCGAGCCGCTCCCGCAGCAGGCTCACCGGCAGCGGCGCCAGGAACGAACGCGTCATCGCCGTCGGGACGACGACCGGCGCCCGCCGCGGGCGGCTGCGCTGCGCGGCGGCGTAGGCGACCAGGCGCGTGCGCCCGGCGCCCAGCCGCACCGGTGGCCCGATCGCATCGCGGGCGCGCCGCAGCGCCCGCTCAACGGTCCCGTAGAGCCCATGCAGCCCTCCCGCCTCGAAGAAGGCCTCCCCGGGCCGACCGGGCTCGACCGCGGCGCCGATCCCCTCGAGGCGCTCCAACGCGTCCTCCCAGGCAGTCTCAGCCCGATCCGGGTCCGGCGGCACCAGCGTCAGCTCAGGGCAGCGCGCAAGCGCCTCGCCAAGCCGCATCCCGGCGCGGACGCCGAACGCCTCCGCCGGCCCGGACGCCTCTCCGACCACCTGTGGCCCGCCGGGCTCCGGCGCCAGCGCCATTGGGTGGAGGAGGAGCTCGCGACGCCCCTCGACCACCGCAAGTAGGGTGAAACGCGGGATCAGCGCGCAGGCGATGACGCTCTCGGGGCTCTCTTGACGCATACGAACACATGTTCGTGCATGGAGCGGCGGAAATCAAGCTATCCCACGGGCCAAGACGGCCGACTCTCTTCGCTTGCCAGAATCGCTGTAT
Organism: Actinomycetota bacterium; assembly: GCA_005884305.1. Taxonomy (GTDB): domain Bacteria; phylum Actinomycetota; class Thermoleophilia; order Solirubrobacterales; family 70-9; genus AC-56. The sequence goes on along the minus strand of VAYL01000218.1, from coordinate 14,063 downwards.
GGGTTCGATTCGACTGAGCGCGACGCTCGTGCCACGCGGCCCGGCTGCCGCCGTCGTGCTCGATGACGAGCAAGTCGCCGCGGTGGGTGAGGGTGCCAAGCGCTTTCCAGTCGTCGCGACGGTAAACGGCCACACCTGGCGGACCACGGTCACCCGTATGCGCGGGGAGTTTCTGCTCGGCCTGAACCGGGCCGTGCGCGAGGAGGCCGGCGTCGAGGCCGGCGACACCGTCGAGGTCGAGCTCGCGCTCGACACGGCCCCGCGGGAGGTCGAGCTCCCCGAAGCGTTCGCCAAGGCCCTTGCGGACGACTCCGTGGCGCGTGCCGCGTTCGAGAGCTTGGCGTACACCCATCGCAAGGAGTACGCCCGGTGGATCGACGACGCCAAGCGCGACGAGACACGTAAGCGGCGCGTCGCCGAGGCTCTCGAGATGCTGCGGCAGGGCAAGACGCGTACATGAATCAAAAAAACAGCACCTGCCAGTTTCGGAGCTAAAGCTCCTCACCACATAAATGGC
>VAYL01000218.1:5660-13408 GCA_005884305.1 Actinomycetota bacterium | reverse complement strand
GTCGCGACCATCGACTCGCTGGTCGATCAGCTCGCGACGATGCGCGGCGCGGCGATGAAGGCTGGGCAGGTCCTGTCCACGGTCGAGTTCCCGGGGCTCGACGAGGACCAGTCCGCCCATCTCAAGCAGCGTCTCGCCTCGCTGCGCGACGACGTCCCGGCCGTCAGCTGGAAGCAGATGCGGAAGGTGCTTGCGGACGAATGGGGAGCCGATCCCGAGCGCGTTCTGGGATCAATCGATCCCGAGCCGGCCGCCGCCGCCAGCATCGGGCAGGTCTACCGTGGGCGAACCGCCGATGGGGCGGACGTCGCCGTGAAGATCCAGTACCCCGGCATCGGCGAGGCCGTCGAGTCGGACATGCGGAACGTGCGCATGCTCGCGCCGCTCCTGCGCCGGCTGATGCCCGGGCTCGACGTCAAGCCGGTGCTGGCGGAGCTCAGCGAGCGCATCGCGGCCGAGTGCGACTACGAGCTCGAGGCGTCGAGCCACCGGACCGTGGCCACATCACCGTGCCCGCGGTCGACACGAGCCTCAGCCGCCGGCGCGTGCTGGTGAGCGAGTGGGTGGACGGCATCGACTTCGCCGCGGTCGGCCACGAGCCCGATCCGGTCCGGGACCGGTTCGCGGAGATCGTCTACCGGTTCTTCTACGGCACCCTCAAAGAGCTCGACTTGGCGCTGGGCGATCCGCACCCGGGCAACTACCTCCTCTGTGGCGACGGGCGTGTCGCGTTCCTCGACTTCGGCATGGTGCGCAAGCTTCCGCGTGACTACCTGGGCCGGGAGGCCCTGATCTTCGCGGCGATCCGGGAGGGCGACGAGGACGCGCTCGTCGATGCGTTGCGCGCCCTCGGGTATCTACGGGATGGCGCCGACTGGAACGGCTCGCTGCTCCTCGAGCACATGCGCGCCATGTCGTGGTGGCTTCGGGGCGATGAGCCGCTGCGCCTGAACCCCAAGGACATGTGGCGCGGCAGCGAGGCCCTTCGCGAGCAGCGGAACGCCGAGCTCCTGCAGCAGATGCGCAGCATGACCCTGCCGCCGGAGGCCCTGCTCCTGCGGCGCATGGAGGGTCTCCTGTTCCAGGTCGCGACGACCCTTCGCGCCGAGGCGAGGTGGGGTGCCCTGCTGGGAGAGCTCATCGAGGGCGACCAGCCCATCGACGAGCTCGGAATCCAGCACGCCCGGTGGCTGGAGGAGCGAGGATCGCGACGATGAGCGCGGACCGGCGACCGGCGGCACTCAACCGACGCGAGCCGTAGCGCTCAGCGGCCCAGCTGCGCCTCCAGCAGCTCCACCAAGACGTCCACGAGCAGGTCGACGTCCTCCTCCTGGGTCCGCCAGTTGACGATCGCCGGGCGAAACGCGACCTTGCCCTCGTAGTTCGTCGTGCCGGCGAAGACCCGCCCGTCGCGAAGAAGGGCCTCGCCGAGCCTGCCGTTCAGCGCGTCGAGCTCTTCCTCCGCGACGCCCTCTGGCCGCGCTCGAAAGCAGACAATGTTGAGCTTCACGTCGGCGAGCCGCTCGAACTGCGGAGCTTGGTCGATTCGTTCGCTCAGATGCCCCGCCACCCGCAGGTGGCGCTCCACCATCTCGCGATATCCCGTTCGCCCGTAGGCGCGCAGCGTTGCCCACACCGCGAACGCCCTCGCCCGCCTGGAGTTCTCCGGAGTCAGGAAGCCGGGGTTCGGCCGCGGGTCGTCCGGGGCCGGGAGATACGCGGCGCCGACGTTGAAGGTGCGAGGAAGGCGCGCGGGCTCGCGAACGAAGGCGAATCCGCAGTCGTACGGGGCATTCAGCCATTTGTGGCCGTCGGCGATCACGGAATCGGCCCGATCGATCCCCGCCGCCAGCTCGCTGGCCTCCGGCGTCAGCCGCGCGAAGAGCCCAAACGCGCCGTCCACATGCAGCCACGCGCCATGCTCGGCCGCGAGATCCGCCATCCGCTCGATCGGGTCAAAGTCACCCGCATTGACCTCGCCGGCGTTGGCCACCAGGATCGCCGGGCCGTCCAGCTCCCGCATTCGCGCCCCGAGCGCGTCCGCGTCGAGGCGGCCAGCGGCACCCCGCGTGAACCGTTCGATGCTCCCCTTGCCCATGCCGAGCATGCCGATCGCTTGGACCGCGCTCGGATGGATGTAGCCGCCGGCGAGGATCGGTGGTGCAGAAAGCGCCGACAACCCGGCCTCTTCGACGTCGACATCGTGCTGCTCGGCCCACCAGTTCCGGGCGGCCGCGAGGGCGACGAAGTTCCCCATCGTCGCGCCGCTCACGAGAACTCCGCCGAACTCCTCTGGCAGCTCGAACAGCTGCCGAAGCCAGTCGACGGCAACCTGCTCGAGCCGACCGGCCATCGGCGACGACGCCCACGCGTACCCAACCTGGTCGAAGGCCGACGTCAGCCAATCGGCCGCGAGGGCGGCCGGCGTCCCTCCGCCCATGACGAAGTGAAAGAAGCGCGGCCCACTCGATCGTGTCGCCGCCTGATGGCCACGAGTCGCGAGGTCACGTACGGCCGCCAGGGTGCCGTCGCCCTCCTCGGGCATCGGATCGGACCATCCGTGGATGATCTCCTCGGCGCCGGGATCGAGCACGGCCCGCGAGTCGATGTCAGCGAGGTACGCACGAGCCTCCTCGGCGGCGACCGTCAACGCGGCGGTGACCTGGTCGCGCTCGTCAAGTGGATCGCCCATGCGCCGATCCTACGGCCGGCATCGAGTGAGTGGTTGACCGGACTATTTGCGGTGAATCACTCACTCGATCGAGCTGGCGGTCGCCATACTCGGAGCATGCCCTGGCGGATTTTCACCACCGCCCTTGTCCTGGCCCTAATTGGCCTCTCCGCATGCGGCGGCAGTGACTCCGCGAGTACCACCACGGTGTCGGGCGACGCAAGCCCCGCGGACGTCGCGGTGATCAACGGCTGGGTCACCGCGCTCCGTCAGGGCAATGTCGACAGGGCGGCGGGTTACTTCGCCATCCCGAGCGTCGCCGAGAATGGCCCGATCCTGGTGCACATCCGCACCACCCAGGAAGCGGTCAGATTCAACGAATCGCTTCCGTGTGGGGCACGCCTGATCCACGCCGACTCCACCGGCGAGTTCACAACCGCCACCTTCCGCCTCACCGAGCGTCCGGGCCCGGGCTCGTGCGGCCCCGGAACCGGAAGCGTCGCCAAGACCTCGTTCGTGATCCGCGACGGGAAGATCGCCCAGTGGCGGCGTGTCGGAGCGGGCAGCGGAGGCGGCCACGTGCAGAGCTCTACGGCGTAGATCGGTTCAGGTGCCGAGCGCCAACCCGACGCGCCGGATGACCTCGTCCGTGAACTCCGTCGTGCCCGCATGGCCGCCGAGATCGGGTGTTCGCACCCCCGCCGCCGTCGCGTCGAGCACCGCCTTGTAGACCGCCTGCGAGCATTGGTCCGCCTCCTCGGCGCCGGCCTCGCCCGCGTGGTGAAGCAGGGCCGCCGTGGCGAGGATCATTCCCATCGGGTTGGCCACGTCCTTGCCCTCCAGGGCCGGCGCAGTCCCGTGGGGCGCCTCGGCCATCGCGACCGTGGTCCGCAGCTCGTCGTCGAGCGCCAGCAGTACCGACTCGGCGCCGGCGATAGAGCCGAACAGCGGCAGCACGAGGTCGGAGAGCAGGTCCCCGTCGCGGTTGAGGCAGGGGATCGCCAGCGGCTCCGACGCGGCTCCGCTGACCAACCCCGCCAGGGTGGCGTCGATCAGCACCGGCTCATACCCGACCTCGGGATGGCGCTCGGCGGCGGCGTCCATCTCCTCCTTGAGCATCCCCTCGTAAACAGGACTCACCGTCCACTTCGGCCCGCCGTACACGCGCCCGCCCAGCTGCTCGGCCGATCGGAATGCATATTCGGCCACCGCCCGGCAATGCGAGCGCCTGATCGTCTCGGTGCGGTACGCGACCTCATCGCCGCCGGCTGCCTCCCGCCACTGCTCCGCGCCGTACGCATCGCCGACGGCCATCCTGCAGACGGCGATCGGATGGTGGATCCCGCCGATCGGCGTCACCCCGGGCAACCGGCGCCCGGTGCGCAGGATCACCGTGCCGTTGATCGCCTCCCGGATGATCCGGTTGGGGCTGCCGACATCGTCCGTGCGCTCGGGTGTGATCGTCGCGGCCTTCAGCCCCAGCCCGGTCCGCCGCATCTCGTCGGCGGCCTCCTCGCAGACCGCGTTCTGAGTCCGGCGGCGATTCTCCAGGGAGAGGTCGAATCGGATGAGCTCGATACCGATCCCGAGGACGGCTGTGTCCAGCACGCGCAGCGCCTGCTCCAGGAGCTCCTGGCCGGTCTGATCGTATTACTTAGGGGCATGGCCAACGGGGAGTGCACGTGGTGTGGGACGAGCGTCGAATCGGACGACGGGTTCCGCCTATATGAGCCAGCCGGCGACCGCAAGGCCACCTTCTGCCGCCTCGAGCACATCGTCCCGTGGGCGATCCAGGGTCCGCACTGGGAGGCGGGCGAGCTCGACGAGCCGCCGGCCATCGAGGGCGAGACCCGGACCTGCGCGCATTGCGGGCGCGAGCTGGGAGACGTCCACGTCCTCCTGGTCCGCCACCGCGGCGAGAACCGGATCCCGGACGACTTCTGCTCGGTGGATCACCTCCTTGAGTGGGCCAAGGCGGGCGGCCGTTGGCAGTAGGAGGCTGCAAACCTTCGCCTGGCGGTGTCCTCGGTCGCCCGCCTCGGTCACGCACGATTCAGTGCGCTCCCTTCGGCGGCCTCCCTGCGTCCTTGCCAGTCTCGGTTTTCGCGTCCTACTGCTGAGCGGCCAACCCGAGCTCGGCAGCGTTTTGGGCCATCGCGTCGATGATCAGCTGGATGTGCTCGCCCTCGTCGACGCCGAGCTCCTCGATTCCGCGGGCGATCTGCTCGCGGTCCACCTTCGCCGCGAAGGACGGCTGCTTGAGCTTCTTCCGCACCGACTTCGGCTTCATGCCCTCGAGGCCCGTGGGGCGGACGCGCGAACAGGCGGCGATGAAGCCGGAGAGCTCGTGGACGCCGAGGTATTCGGCGTGACCGGCGACGGCGCCGATAACGTCGGGCGGATAGTCGCGCGCCTCGAGCTCCTTCAGCGCGTAGCGCGGGTGGCCGGTGTCCGGGTCCGGATAGCGCTCGTAATCGAGGTCATGGACGAGGCCGGTGACGGCCCATTTCTCCTCGTCATCTCCGTCCCGCTGGGCGTAGGCGCGCATCGCCGCCTCGACCCCGAGCACATGCTTTTGGAGCGAGTCGGACTCGATCCACTCGCACACAAGGTCCCATGCTTCAACACGCGTCGGTTCAGCCATGACCCGTTGTTACCCTAGCCGCCGAGCTGATGGAGAAGTTCGTCATCCAGGGCGGAATGCCGCTCTCGGGGGAGATCACCGCCGCCGGCAACAAGAACGCGGCCCTCCCGATCCTCGCCGCCTGCCTGCTGACCGGCGAGGAGATCGTCCTCTCCAACGTCCCCCGCATCCGCGACACCGAGAGCCAGGTGGCGCTGCTGGAGGGACTGGGAGTGAAGGTCAACTGGAGCGGCCAGAACGAGCTCCGCCTGCAGGCGGATGCGGTGTCTAACACGAGCGTCGACGAGGAGCTCGCTGCGCGCATCCGGGCGTCGTTTCTGCTGGCGGGGCCGCTTTTGGCCCGCTTTGGCGAGGTGCGCATGCCGCCGCCTGGCGGCGACTTCATCGGGCGCCGGCGCCTCGATCCACACCTGGACGCGTTCGAGGACATGGGCGCACAGGTGGAGGGCGATCGCTGGATCGTGCTCTCGACCCCGAACGGCGGCCTCGCGCCGTGCGGAATCTTCATGGACGAGCCGTCGGTGATGGCAACCGAGAACGCGTTAATGGCCGCGGCGCTGACGATCGCGGGTACGAACACATCGATCTGCGGCTGCGGGAGCTCGGGGCTCGGATCGAGCGGGTCGGCGCCGAGCCGGTACCGGCCTAGACGCCGCCGACTGCCCAAGTCCGACGCATGCCCCTGGGTAAGGTGGCGCGCATGACCCACAGGATCCCGCCTGGAACCAGGGACATCCTGCCAACCGAGATGCGCGAGCTTCATGGCGCTTGCCGCGGCGACACGCGGCGAGCTGCGCGTCCGCGACACGGACCCCAACGACCTCACGATGATTCGCCGCCAGTTCAAGCGGCTGGGCCTGACCTCACACATCGAGGGCAACGACGTGATGGTCCCGCCCGAGCAGGTCCTTCAGGTGAGGTCCGACATCGGCGACGCCACGCCCAAGATCGAGGACGGGCCGTGGCCGGCGTTCCCGGCCGATCTCACCTCGATCGCCCTCGCGCTCGCCACCCAGGCGGACGGCCAGATCCTGATCTTCGAGAAGATGTTCGAGAACCGCTTGTTCTTCGTCGACAAGCTGGTCGCGATGGGTGCACGGATCATCCTGTGCGATCCCCATAGGGCGATCGTCCACGGTCCGTGCCGTCTTCACGGCGAGCGAGTCGACAGCCCGGACATCCGTGCCGGAATGGCGATCCTCATCGCGGCGCTGGCCGCGGAGGGCACCTCGGAGATCGGCAACATCATCCAGATCGATCGCGGGTACGAACACATCGATCTGCGGCTGCGGGAGCTCGGGGCTCGGATCGAGCGGGTCGGCGCCGAGCCGGTACCGGCCTAGACGCCGCCGACTGCCCAAGTCCGACGCATGCCCCTGGGTAAGGTGGCGCGCATGACCCACAGGATCCCGCCTGGAACCAGGGACATCCTGCCAACCGAGATGCGCGAGCTTCGGCGCCTTCAGGGCGCCCTGTCCGCCGTCTTCGAGCGCTATGGCTATGGCGAGGTCGCCACGCCCACAATCGAGTACGACGAGGTGCTGGCCCGCGGCGACGAGCGCGGCGCCCCAGTTGCCTACCGGTTCTTCGACGCCGACGGCGCGCTGCTGGCGCTCCGAACCGACATGACGGTGCCGATCGCGCGTCTGGTCGCGACGCGCCTTGCCAGCGAGGAGCCGCCGTTCCGGCTCTCGTACTTCGCCAACGCCTACCGCGCGGTCCGCCCGCAGCGCGGCCAGATGCGTGAGTTCGCCCAGGCGGGTATCGAGCTGGTGGGCGCGGAGGCTCCCGATGGGACCGCGGAGGTGATCGAGGTCCTGAGCGCGGCGCTCGACGCCGCGGGCCTGACCCGGGCCGTGATCGGGCTCGGCGACGCTGACCTCTACCGCCAGCTGCTGACCGAGCTCGACGTCTCGGACGAGCGGCGTGAGGGGGTCCTCGAGCTACTCGCCGCGCACGACCTCGTGGGGCTCGAGCGCGAGGTCGACGGTCTGGGCCTGGATGCTCGCGCCAGCGAGACACTCCTTCGCCTCCCCAACCTGCGCGGCGGCGCGGAGGTCCTCGACGAGGCGCGCGAGCTGGGCGGCGCCGCTGTGGAGCGCGCGACCCAGCGGCTCGCCGCGACCTACGGGGCGCTCATCGAGCGTGGCGTGGGGGAGAGGATCCATCTCGACCTGGGCCTCCTTCGCGATCTCGGCTACTACACCGGCGCGATCCTCGAGGTGTACGACCCCGCCGTGGGCCACATCCTCGGCGGCGGGGGTCGCTACGACGAGCTCGCGGGGCGGTTCGGCCGCGCGCTCCCGGCCGCCGGCTTCGCGCTCTACCTCGAGCGAGTGCACATCGCTCAAGCAGAAGAAGAGCGGGCGAGCTTCACGAGCGGGGAGCAGGTAGCAGGTAGAGGGGTTGCCCGGTGAGGCTCGGGACGGTCTC
>VAYL01000218.1:3154-5639 GCA_005884305.1 Actinomycetota bacterium | reverse complement strand
CTGCTCGAGGGAACCCTCGATCTGCTCGACCGGATCGGCGTGGACACCGCCGCGGTCCGCTCCGGATCGCGGTCGCTGGTGTTCGACGCCAGCGACCTGGTGCTCGTCACGATGCGCCCCTCCGACGTGCCCACGTATGTCGAGGCGGGCGCGGCCGACATTGGAATCACCGGCAAGGACGTGCTGATGGAGCAGCGCGAGCGGGCCGTGTATGAGCTTCTGGACCTTGGATTCGGGCGGTGCCGCATGGTCCTCGCGGGCCGTCGCGATGACGACAGCCTCGCCGAAGCCGAGCGCCGCCTCGGGGCGATGCGAATCGCCACCAAGTACCCGCGAGCGGCCGAGCACCACTTCTCCGAGTCCGGCCGCCGGGCGGAGGTCATCGAGGTGAAGGGGTCCGTGGAGCTGGCGCCCCTGGTGGGCCTTGCCGACGGAATCGTGGACCTCGTGGACACCGGTCGCACACTCGCCGAGAACGAGCTCGAGGTGCGGGAGGAGATCGCCACTTGCACGGCGCGCCTCGTGGCGAACCGCGTGGCGCACAAGCTTCGCGCGGCCGAGGTCGACGAGCTCGCAGGCCGGATGCGAGAGGCGACGCGATGAAGATCGAGCGCTTCGAGTGGGACGGCTCGGGTGCCCGCGCGCTCGCCTCCCGGATGCGTGCCCTCTCCCCGCCGCAGGAGGAGGTGGCGGATACGGTTCGCGAGATCGTCACGTCGGTGCGCGACCGCGGCGACGAGGCGCTGCGCGAGATCGCCGAGCGCCTCGGGGAGGAGGTTCCCTATTCGTGGCGCGTGGATCCCGAGGCGATCGCGGCGGCGCCCGGGTTGCTGGACGCCGAGGTCCGCGATGCCATGCGGGTCGCTGCGAAGAACATCGCCGCGGTCGCCCGGGCGGAGCTCGAGGCCCTCCCGCGTCCAGCGGGGATAGAGCTGCCGGAGGGCCAGTCGGTCGAGGTGCGCTCGGATCCGGTGCTGTCGGCAGGCATCTACGCGCCCGGGGGCAGGGCGACATATCCCTCAACGGTTCTGATGTGCTGCATTCCGGCCAAGGTGGCCGGGGTGGCGCGCGTCGCCGTCGCGAGTCCGGCCGGTGCCCGCGGGAGGTCGAGCGCGGCGGTCCTCGCCGCCTGCGCGGCGGCACGTGTCGACGAGGTGTACGCGATCAGCGGGGCGCAGGCGATCGCGGCGCTGGCCTACGGCACCGAGAGCATCGATCCGGTGGACTTCATCGCCGGGCCGGGCAACCGCTACGTCGCCGAGGCGAAGCGCTTGGTCTCGGGGGCGGTCGGGATCGATGGCATCGCCGGCCCGACCGAGCTGATGGTCGTCGCCGACGGCACGGCTCGTCCCGAGTGGATCGCGCTCGATCTCTGCGCTCAGGCCGAGCACGGCGACGACGGGCTGCTGGCGGTCGCTTCGCCGGATGTTGCGCTGCTGGATCGGCTCGAGGAGCTGGTCAGCGAGCTCGCTGAGGAGCGACCGAGCGTTGCCCCGGCTCCACTCGCCCTGGTGGCGACTACTGGCGTCGAGGCATCCCTGACCCTGGCGGATTCGGTGGCTCCCGAGCACCTCGAGCTTGCGTTCGAGGGCGCCGACGAGCTGGCCGCCCGGGGGCGGATCGCCGGCTGCGTCTTCATCGGCCGGGGAGGCGCCGCGGCGTTCGGCGATTACGTCGCCGGCTCGAACCACGTGTTGCCTACCGGTGGTGCCGCCCGTTTCGGCGGGCCTCTTGGGCCGGGGAGCTTCCAGCGCCGGAGCTCGGTCGTGAACCTCTCGAGGCGTGCCGCGGCGAACCTCGCTCCGTACGTGGGCGCGCTCTCCGGCGCGGAGGGCTTTCCCGTGCACGGCGAGTCGGCTGCGGCTCGCGCCGGCGAGTGATCCGCGAACATCGACGATTTCCAGGTGAAATGAGCCATGGCACGCACAGCTGAGATCACCCGTAAGACCCGGGAGACCGAGATCGAGCTCGCCGTCGACCTCGACGGCGGCGAGGTGGAGGCCGCGACCGGAATCGGGTTCTTAGATCACATGGTCGAGTCGCTCGGGCGCCACGCCGGGCTCGGGCTGCGTGTCAAGGCGAAGGGCGATCTCCAGACCGGCGCGCACCACACCGTCGAGGACGTCGGTATCGCGCTGGGGCAGGCGCTCGACGGCGCGCTCGGTGACCGCGCGGGCATCCGGCGCTACGGGTCGGCGGCGGTGCCGATGGACGAGGCCCTCGGGGTCTGCGCGATCGACGTCTCGGGCCGCCCGCTTTGCCTGTTTGCTTCCGAGCTGCCGCTGACCTCCATCGCGGGATTCGAGACCGACCTCACGGAGGAGTTCTTCCGCGCGGTGGCGACCAACGCCAAGCTCACCGTGCACCTCGGAACGCGCTACGGATCCAACGCGCACCACATGGTCGAGGCCTGCTTCAAGGCCTTCGCTCGCGCGCTCCGGGACGCGATCGCCATTGATCCCGACGAACCCGGCGTACCGTCCAC
>VAYL01000218.1:0-3128 GCA_005884305.1 Actinomycetota bacterium | reverse complement strand
ATCTCTGCCTCTGCCTACTGCTTACTGCAAACTGCCTACTGATCATGATCGCGATCCTCAACTACGGGATGGGCAACCTGCGGTCCGTCCAGAAGGCGCTCGGGCGGGTCGGGGCGGACGGCTTCATCACGAGCGAGCCGGCCGAGGCGGAGCGGTCCGCCGGAGTGATCCTTCCCGGTGTGGGCGCCTTTCCCCGGGCGATGGCGCGGGTCCGGGAGCTGGGCCTGGACGGGCTGGTGGCGACCCGGGTGGAGGCGGGCACCCCCGTGCTGGGCATCTGCCTCGGGCTCCAGCTCCTGTTCGAGCGCTCCACGGAGTTGGGCGGCGACGAGGGCATCGGGGTTCTGCGTGGCGAGGTAACCGGCCTGGACGCGCCGGGGCTCAAGGTCCCGCACATGGGCTGGGAACCGGTCCGCTGGGAGCGCGATTCCGAGCTCGTGGCCGGCCTCGAGTCGGGGACGCCGTTCTACTTCGTGCACTCCTTCGCGGTTCGCCCGTCGGAGCCGGAGGACGTGCTCGGCACCGCGGAGTGGGGGGAGCGATTTGCCTGCGCCGTCGCCCGCCCACCCCTCTACGGCGTGCAGTTTCACCCCGAGAAGTCGAGTGCCGCCGGCCTTCGGGTGCTCGCGAACTTCGCCGAGATCTGTGCTTCCGTCCCGGCGTGATCCTCTATCCGGCGATCGACATCCGGGACGGGCGTGCGGTCCGCCTGATGCAGGGCGACTACGGGCGCGAGACGGCCTATGACGACGACCCGCTCGACGCCGCTCGACGCTGGCTCGAGCAGGGGGCGCGAGCCCTTCACGTGGTCGACCTCGACGGCGCGCGCGAGGGCGAGCCTCAAAATCTTGAGCACGTCCGACGGATCGCCTCCGAGGCCGAGGTACCCGTCCAGGTCGGCGGCGGGCTGCGCAATGCGGATGCGGTCGCTGCTGCGCTCGAGGCGGGCGCCGACCGGGTGGTGCTCGGGACGGCCGCCCTCTCCGAGCCCGGCCTCGTTGCGGCACTCGCGGAGGATCACGGGGAGCGAATCGTCGTCGGTGTGGACGCTCGCCGCGGGCGCGTGGCCGTCGAGGGTTGGGAGCGCGACACCGCCGCCACACCGGCCGAAACGATCGCGGATCTGGCGGGGCGTGGGATCGGGGCATTTGTGTTCACGCCGGTCGACGTGGACGGAACGCTGGGCGGGCCAGCGGTCGAGGAGCTCCAGGAGGTGGCAACCACCGCTGCCGAGGCGGGCGCGAGCCTCATCTACTCGGGCGGCATCGGAACGCTCGATGATCTGAGCGCGCTGCGCAACGTTGGGCTCGGGAGCCTCGTCGGCGTCATCGTGGGCCGCGCCCTGTACGAGGGCAGGTTCACAGTGGCCGAGGGCCAGGCCGCCCTCGACGGTTAACTTCAACGCATGGCGGGAACCGCCTCGAAGCTGCTCGGTCGCGCGAAGAACGTACGCTGGCTCGCGCTGTACGAGACCGCCCGGATGGTCTACGGCCACGGGAGGCGCGTCTGGGACAACCTCGAGCCGGTCGAGCGCGAGCGCATAGGCGCCCTCGTGCGCAAGTCGAAGGGCCGCCGAGCGAACCTGTCCGACGGCGAGCGGAACGAGCTCTGGACGCTGATCAAGAAGGCGGCCACAGGCTGATGGCGCTGGCGCGGGTCATCCCCTGCCTGGACGTCGATGACGGAAGGGTTGTCAAGGGAACGAACTTCGTCGGCTTACGGGACGCCGGCGACCCGGTCGAGCTCGCGGCCCGCTATGACGCCGAAGGCGCGGACGAGGTCGTCTTCCTGGACATCACCGCCTCGCACGAGCGCCGCGACACGATCACGCGTCTCGCCCGCCGGACCGCTGACAACGTGTTCATCCCGTTCGTGATCGGTGGCGGCATCCGTTCGGTAGAGGACGCCCAGGCGGTGCTCGATGCCGGCGCGGACAAGGTCTCAGTGAACTCCGCGGCCCTGGAGCGCCCTGATCTCATGGGCGAGCTCGCGGAGATCTTCGGCTCGCAGTGCGTGGTGGTCGCGATCGACGCGAAGCGCTCGAACGGCGGCTGGGACGTCTACACGCACGGCGGCCGCATTCCGGCGGAGGGCCGCTAGGCCGTCGCCTGGGCCCGCGAGGCGACCGAGCGCGGCGCGGGGGAGATCCTGCTGACGAGTATGGACCGCGACGGGACCACTCAGGGCTACGAGCTCGAGCTCACCCGCGCCGTGGCCGACGCGGTCGGCGTGCCCGTGATCGCCTCGGGCGGCGCGGGAGAGCTCCGCCACCTGTCCGAGGCCATCACGGATGGCGGTGCCGACGCGGTGCTCTGCGCCTCGATCTTCCACTACGGCACCTACACGGTGCGGGAGGCGAAGGAGCACCTGCGCGAGTCAGGCATCCCGGTCCGGATCCCCTAGCTAAGCGTCAGCAGGCCGGCATCCCATACGCGTGGGCCAGTCTGTCGGTCTTCGCGAAGGCCGCGTCGCTGAAGGTGCTCGGGTCGGCCTTGACCTTGGCCAGCTCCTGATCGGCGGCGTTCAGGATCGCCTCAAAGCGGGGATCCGGAGGAGCGGGAAGGCTCCTCACTCCGTCAATCTGGTCCTGGATGATCGGAATTCCGGTGCTGGTCGCGAACTTGGTGACCTGCTGCGCGCCCGGTTGCCCGCTCGCGAACTGCTGCGCCTGGGCGCGGTTGATCGCCTTGTCGCCCTGCAGGCAGATCGCGTTGGCGGCAGCGATGAGCTGCGGCTTGCTCAGAGGCTGCCCGGAGCCGACCGTCGTCGTCGACGTGCTCGAGCTGCCCCCGCCGCAAGCCCCCAGCGCGAGCGCCGGCACCGTCAGCAGGCTCAGGCCGGCGAGGGTGCGGACGCGCCGCGCGGCGGCCGTGAAGACCCACGTTGCCCGCATCCTGTCCAAGCTCGGCGTTCGCGATCGGGTGCAGGCAGTCGTGTTCGCCTACGAGTGCGGCCTCGTTCGCCCAGGCGAGACCGCGAGCCCGAACGCGCGCCCAGCTGACGAGAGTTACCTGCTGCCGCTCTTGTGGTGCGCGGCCTGGCGATGCTGGGCATGCGGCTTCACGTGGTGGTGTCCGCCGGTTGCGTTGCCCGCTTGCTTTCGGTGCGTCGAGTGCGCCCCGGCCTTG
>VAYL01000217.1:11196-18195 GCA_005884305.1 Actinomycetota bacterium | reverse complement strand
CGCGAGCGGGCTAGCTGAGGAGGATGCGATCCGCCGCCATCGCGGCGAAGAGCAGCGCGAGGTAGGCCAGCGAGACCAGATGAAGGCGAACCGCGGCCGGGCGTGAGGGGTGGCGCGCCAGATCGGCGGCGAGGCCGACGAAGCCGGCGCCGAAGGCGAGCGCGCTCGCGAGATAGAGCCATCCGAAGAGGCCGGTGACGTACGGCAGCACGGTGAACGCGACCAGGACGATGCTGTAGACGAGAATTTGGCGACGCGTTGTGGCGTCGCCGCGCGCGACCGGCATCATCGGCACCCCGGTGCGCTCGTAGTCGTCCTTGACGAGCAGCGCGAGCGCCCAGAAGTGGGGGGGCGTCCAGAGGAAGACGATCGCGAACGGGTAGAGCGCGTCCCAGGTGAGGCCACCGGTGGCCGCCGCCCAGCCGACGAGCGGTGGAACCGCGCCGGCAACTCCACCGATGACGATGTTCTGCGGCGTCAGCGGCTTCAGCCACAGCGTGTAAACGAAGACGTAGCCAAGCAGCCCGCTCAGCGCGAGCGCCGCGGCCACGAGGTTCACGGTCGCTGCGAGCAGGGCGATCGAGCCCACCGCGAGCGCGATCCCGAACGCGAGCCCGCGGCTCGGCTCGATCCGGCCGGTGACCAGGGGCCGGTCGCAGGTCCGCGCCATGCGCGCGTCGCGGTCGCGGTCGACGAAGTGGTTGATCGCCCCGGCGCCGCCCGCCGCGAGGTAGCCGCCCAGCATGGTCCAGAGGATGGTGGCGAGGCTCGGCCCGGACGGGTCGGCGACGAACATCGTCGTCACCGTCGTGATCAGCAGCAGGACGATGATCCTGGGCTTGGTCAGCGCGAGGTAGTCGCGCAGGATGTCCAGCAACCCCCGCCGCCCGACGGGCGCCGCGAGCGGGACGGTCGGCCGTTGCCTTGCCCTCCATCAGACCGTTACCGCCTGTGTCTCAGCCGCCCCGCCGGCCTCCTCGGCCTGCTTCGCCCGCGCGGCCTCGGGGACCGGCATCAGCGTGGCCGCTGCGTACACGACCGTCCCCCACAGGATCGTGGCGAGCGTCAGGTGGCCGACGATCAGCCCGGGATGCTTGCCCTCCCACACGTTGATCGCGCCCAGCAGGATCTGACACACGAGCAGGAGCGGGATCAGGAGGAAGGCTCGGTTGCCGCCGGGCGGCAAGACGACCCGCCGGCGGATGGCCACGGCGGTCAGCGCCACGATCGCGATCGTGGTCAGGTACATCAGCAGCCGGTGGGTCAGCTGGATGTCGACCATCTTGCCGTAGGAGAACGGCATGAACTTGCCGAGGCACGAGGGGAACTCGGTGCCGCACGCGAGGTGGGCGCCGATCACGGGCTGCGACGTGGTGCCCTCCTCCTCGGTGCCGGCGACCACGCCGCCGGCGACGATCGTGAAGAAGACCAGGACGGTGGCCGCTATCGCCGTCCAGCGAAGCGCCCGCGACGTGTCGAGCGGGGCCGCTCGCTCGTCGTCCTGCGCCATCCGCCGCAGGGTGATGAGAAGGCCGATCAACAGCATCGCGAGGCCGAGGTGGGAAGCAACGAACGCCGGCTCGAGGCCGTGCTCGACGGTGAGGCCGCCGAGCGCTGCCTGGGCGACGACAAGGACGGCCGCCGCCACTACGCCGCGGACCAGCCAGCGGCGGTCGCGCAGGCGGCGGAACGCCACGATCGCCAGCGCGATGATCAAGAGCACCACGATGGTGGCTGCTACGCGGTGACTGAACTCGATGATCTGGTGCTCTTGGAGGAACGGAAGCACCCGCCCACCGCAGAGCGGCCAGCCGTGGGTTCCGCTGCCCGCGGCCCCGCAGCCGAGGCCCGAATCGCTGACGCGCACGACGCCGCCGATGACGATCAGCGCGAAGGTGGCGACGATGGTGGCAGTGAGGAGCCGGCGGAAGCGAGCGAGTTCGTTCGCATCGCCACGAGGGGCGCTAGCCATTGGAAATCAGGCTATCGACTGCCGGTCGTCGGCCCACCGGTCTCGACCGCCTCGGGCGCAGGCTGGTCCGGCGCCGCCTCCCTCGCGGCGGGCCGCCAGGTATACGTCCGGTTGGCGATCGCGCGGCGGATGTCGTAGAGCGGCTCGGAGCTGCGGACATCCGGCACCACGTCGAAGTTGTGGACTGGCGGCGGCGAGGTGGCGTACCACTCCAGGGTGGCGGCGCCCCAGGGGTCGTGGCCGGTGAGGACGCCGCGGCCATAGGCGTGGACGAGGTTCCCCAACTCGAGCAGCACCCCGCTGGCCATCACGAACGCCCCGATCGAGGCGACGAGGTTGTAGCCGTCCAGGCCTTCACCGCCGTAGAACTTGTAGATGTCGACCGGCTGGCCCTTGACGCCGGCGAAGAAGGCCATCAGGGCGAAGGCGTATAGGCCAACGAGGATCAGCGGCAGCGCGGCCTTCGCGACCCCGTCGCCGACGAGGCGGCCCGTGATCTTGGGCATCCAGTAATGAAGCGCGGCGAAGCCGCCGAGGACCGCGGCGCCGACCATCACCGCGATCGTCGCGCCCTGGGACGCCGTGGTGTTCTGGATCTGCCAGCCCACGGGGATCAGCGACCACGCGAGGTCCCCGGCGAGCCCGATCGTCATCGCGCTGATCGCCCCGATCGCGTACAGCGGCGCCGCGCGGGTGCGCAGCGTGCCGCCCCAGATGGTCGCGATCCAGTTGTAGATCAGGAGCCCGATGGGGATCACCAACGCCACCGCGAACAGCATCGCCAAGACGAGGAAGGCGGTCGGGATCGGTGCCGAGTACATGTTGCGCATCCAGGCCAGCGGACCGACGATCGCGATCGCGAGCATGCAGCTCATCACGCCGCGCTGGCTGAAGAGCGGCTTTCGCCCGAACGGCGGCAGCACGTCGGAGATGACGCCGGCCGCGAAGATGACCATGAACGCGAAGGCGCCGGTGAAGAAGAACGAGGCGAAGTGCTCGTAGAGGATCGGCGCGCCCCCATAGCCGGGGTCGAAGAAGACGCCGCCGTAGTGGCGATCGATGAACAGCATGACGAGCGCTGCCAACATCACCGGCCCGCAGATCAGGAGCAGGTAGCTCCCCAGGTTCGCAGCCCAGGTGAACGGCGGCACGCGGCGCCACGCCATCCCCGGCGCCCGCATCGTGCGCAGCGTCGCCACGAGGTTGACGGCGAAACAGACGAAGCCGAGCACGGCCAGGGCGGTGCCGACGATCCAGGCGTCGACGCCGTGGGTGTTGGAGTAGAGCGGCTCGGAGAGCGGAGGGAGCGCCGCGAAGCCTGCCTCCGAGGGCCGCCACAGGAAGCTGCCGTAAATCGTGAAGCCGCCGGCAACGTAGAGCCAGAACGACATGAGGTTCAGCCTCGGAAACGCCACCCCGCGCGCTCCGACCTGAAGCGGCGCGATATAGGAGAAGAGCCCGAGCGCCAGCGGGATCGCGAACAAGACGACCCCGGTCACGGCGAAGCTCGACATGACGCGGTTGAAGATCTCGGGATCGATCGTCGTGTTCTCGGGGACGATGAGCTGGACCCGCATCACGACCAGCGCGGTGAGCGCGGTGAGGCCGAAGGTGAGCGCAGCGCCGATGTACATCATCCCCACGGACTTGTGGTCGGAGCTCGTGGCGCGCTCGATCCAGGCCTGCCGGCGACGCGGCACGTGCTCGGTGACGAGCTCGGGGCGGGCCGTGCCCGCTGCGGTGGGAGGCGTCATGGCGTCGGCACCCCTGAGGTGGTCTCGCCGAGCTTCTTCGACACGTAATCCTGCGCCTGGGCGAGCTGCTTTCGCTTTGAGCTGATGAAGCTCTGGTACTGCTGCGCCGTCACGACGTGCACCCAGGCGCGCATCGTGGCGTACGCGCTACCGGAATACGAGGTCGACTGGCCGGAGAACGTGCCGGTCTGGTCGGCCCGGAACCAGGTGCTGACGTCCTGCCCGGGGATCGCGTCCACCTGCCCGCCGAGGGTGGGGATGAACCAGCGGTGCGTGACGTCCGTGGACGTCAGGTGGAGCAGGACTGCGGTATCGACCGGCACTGTCAGCTGGCCGTACGAGAACACCCGGTCACCGGGGCGGCCGCCCGGATACTCGAAGCGCCAAAGCCAGCGCTGCCCGATGACGTTGATGTTCAGCACGGGGGAGCCCGAGGGGATGCTGAGTCCGTTGACCTGGGCGACGAGATCGCTGTCCGCGCCAAGGCCCTCCGGGCCGGTCGCCTGGACGTCGCGGGTCTTGGTCGTCATCACGATTGCGAAGACGAAGAGCCCGACCGCGATCGCGACAAGTGGGACAGCAGGGCGGGCGAAGGCCCTGTGGCCGGCGGTGAACCGCCGCGGCGAGCGGCCCCGCCGCGCCCGGAACCGGACCAGGGCCGCGATCAGGAAAGCGTGGACGGCGATGATCAGTACCGCGCCGACGATGATCGCCACCCAGTAAGCGGTTCTGATGTCGCTGGCGTTCGGCGAGTGCGCTTGGCGCGGCCCGAAGACCGATGCCCCGGCAGGCACGGCAAGCAGCGCCAGCGCGGCCAGCGCGAGGCAGATATAGAGGGCGAGACGGCGGAGTCGCTTCCGGGTCGCCAAGGCGCGCGCATTCTAATCGCGGTGAGCCTTGTGACCGCCTGAGGCCGGTCGTCCGGTTGGCGACCGGACCCCACCGATGGGGTGACCCCCGCGCCGCCGATCGACTGACCTCAAAACGATCCCCAAAAGCCGCCGCTCAAAGGGCCGCACCTATACTCGCCGCGCCTTGCTCGGTAAGCGCCTCCGTCGCTCGCGAAGCTCGCCGCTCAGGCCCTTCGTCCGGGGGGCCGCCGCCGCCGCGCTGACAGTGGCGATCACCGGCGGTCACGGTCGCCGCCACCACCGCCGGACCGTTCGCCATCGCGGTGCTGTTCCCGCGGACGCGCGCGCGGGACGTGGCGATCTTCGTCGCCCAGATGTGGGCGTTCACGGTGATTCACGAACTCCCGTACGACGACCCGGAGCGGTTGCGGGAACGCCTGCGCGTTCGGTATCCGATCGCGGTCGACAGATTCCTGGGCGCCGGCGACCTCCCGAACGTGCGCCTGCAGCGCGCGCTGTCGCGGCCGGGAAGGGTGACCCGGCTCGACCGGGTCCTGGCCATCGTCCACTGGGCCTGGTTCATCGAGCCGTATGCCGCGCTGGTCTGGATCCTGCTCCGCGACGAGCACCGGTTTCCCGGTGCCGCGCTTCAGATGGCGGCGACCTTCGACCTCGGTTGCGCGATCTACTACGCATTCCCCACCGCGCCGCCGTGGTGGGCGGCCGAGAACGGCTACATCGCCGAACAGGAGGGACCCCTGAGCGAGGACATCGTCGCCGGGGCGGCCGCGCCACGCCACCTGAGGCGCGTCATGGTCGAGGTGGGGGAGGGGACCTGGGGCCGAGCCTGGCCTGCCCTCTATTCCTCGCTCGGCGGCAATCCGTGGGCGGCGATGCCATCGCTTCACTTCGCCACCTCGCTGCTCGCGGCGATACTGCTGTCGGAGGCGGGCACGGTGCCCGGCATCGCGGGGTGGTCCTACGCGCTCACGCTGGGACTGGCGCTCGTCTACCTGGGAGAGCACTACGTGATCGACCTGCTGGTGGGGTCGGGCATAGTTGCGGCGGTGCGGAACGGCCAGTCGCCCGCCCGCCCGCTGGCGCGCCGCGTCAGCGCATTCGCGCAGCGCCTCGAGGCGGCTGCGAACGGCTGATCGTCCACCGACGCTCTTGATGCGGAGCTGACCAACCTACGGCTGGGGCGCCTGCCAGTATTAGGACGATGGGGAGCGACCAGGATGTGGTCGATCGGGATCTGACTCAGGAGGGTGAGGAGACCGAGCCTGCGTTCTTCGCCTCCCCGAAGCGCCTGATCCAGACGGTCGTCGTGGTGCTCCTGCTCTTGGCGGCGATCTACATCCTGGTGCCGAAGATCGTCGGCACCAAGGGTGCTATCGGCCAGCTGGGCGACGCGAGCCCCGCCTGGCTCGTGGTCGCCCTGGCGTTCACGGTCCTCATGTTCGCCTCGTACGTCGCGCTCTTCCGCGGCGTCGTCGGCGAGCACCTGCTGCACCTCGAGTGGAGTGAGTCGTACCAGATCACGATGGCCGGCCTCGCGGCCACCCGTTTGTTCTCCGCGGGTGGCGCCGGGGGGATCGTTCTCACCTACTGGGCACTGCGCAAGGCAGGTATGGAGCGGCGGCAGACCGCGTGCAGGATGGTCGCGTTCCTCGTACTGCTCTACGCGGTGTACATGTTTGCCCTCGTTCTGTTCGGCGTTCTGCTGCGGACCGGTGTGCTCAGCGGGGAGTCCCCGGTCGGCCTAACCATCGTGCCGGCGGCGATCGCGGCCGCGATGATCGTGGTCTTCCTGCTCATCGCCCTGATCCCGGACGACATCGAGCGTCGCCTGGCGCACTTCGCGCAGGGCTACCGCTTCCACCGGATCGCGTGGCGACTGGCCTCGGCTCCAGCGACACTCGCAAGCGGCACGCGAACCGCGATCGACTTCGTCCGCAACCCGTCACGAGGTGGTCTTGCGCTCGCGGGCGCCATCGGCTTCTGGGCGTGCAACATCGGGATCCTGTGGGCGTCGTTCCACGCGTACGGCGTCCATGTCCCGTTCGGCGTCGTCGTGCAGGGCTTCTTCGTCGGGATGGTCGCCAACCTGTTTCCGCTGGCCCCGGGGGGCGTGGGCGCCGTGGACGCGGGCATGATCGGCACCTTCGTGCTGTTCGGGCTGCCGAGCGGCGAGGTCTTCGCGGCCGTGCTTACCTACCGGCTGGCGGCATTCTGGCTACCGATCCCGCCGGGGATGGTCGCGTTCTTCCAGCTGCGGCGGACCGTCACGCGCTGGGAGGAGGAGCGGGCACGGGGTCACATGGCGCCGGGCATCGGCGAGCCCATGCGCAGTGCGGCCATTACTTCAGACAGTAAAGTAATGGCCGCACTGCGCATGGGCTCGCCGATGCCCGGCGCCATG
>VAYL01000217.1:9438-11189 GCA_005884305.1 Actinomycetota bacterium | reverse complement strand
CGAGTAGAGAATGTGATCATCGTCGGCGGTGCGGCGGCCGGCTACACCGCGGCTGTCTACGCCGCGCGGGCCGAGCTCGAGCCCCTGTTGATCGAGGGGTTCCAGTGGGGCGGCCAGCTCCAGAACACCACCGACGTCGAGAACTACCCCGGCTTCCCCGAGGGCATCATGGGGCCGGAGCTGATGCAGAAGTTCCGCGAGCAGGCGGAGCGCTTCGGCACGCGCTTCATCACCGACGACGCCACGCGCATCGAGCTTTCCGACGGCGGGATCCACAGCGTCTGGGTCGGTGACGACGAGTACCGTGCCCGCGCCGTCATCCTCGCGATGGGCGCCGAGCCCAAGCGGCTCGGGATTCCCGGCGAGATGGAGCTCGGCGGCCGGGGAGTCTCAACCTGCGGTGTCTGCGACGGCGCGTTCTTCAAGGGTGAGAAGGTCGCGGTGATCGGCGGCGGCGACTCGGCGATGGAGGACTCGATCTTCGTCTCGAAGTTTGCGGACGACCTCACGATCGTCCACCGGCGAGACGAGTTCCGCGCCTCGAAGATCATGGAGGAACGGGCACGCGACCGGGACAACATCACCGTTAAGACCCCGTACGTGCCGGAGGAGTTCGTCGCGGGCGACGATGGCAAGCTCGCCAAGGTCCGGCTGCGCCGGGCCGACACGGGCGAGACCGAGGAGCTCGCGGTCGGCGGAGCCTTTGTCGCGATCGGACACACGCCGCGATCGGAGCTCGTGGAGGGCCAGGTCGACATCGACGATGGTGGCTACGTGACCACGGAGGGCAAGTCCACCCGTACCAACCTGGCCGGCGTCTTCGCCGTCGGCGACCTCGTCGACCACACCTACCGTCAGGCCGTCACGGCGGCCGGCACCGGCACCATGGGCGCCCTCGACGCTGAGTGGTACCTGCGCGACCTGCCGCCGTCGCCCGAAGCGCACTGGTTCGGGAAGTCCGGCGACGCCCAGCCGGACCCCGCTGAGGTCCGAGCGGGTTAGTTGCCGCCCGGATCTCTCGCCGGCTCGAGCGGCGAGGCAAGTAGGGGCGATCCGAGACGGTTTGCAGGTCGAGAGGAGGATTGACCACACATAACGTGGTCAATCCCACACTCGATCGAAGATCCGGCGTGGCGCGCGGCGATGGTCGCGCTCGCGTAGCGAACGTCTAGAGTTGATCGCGGTCCCGAAATCCCGGAGAAGGAGTGCGTGCGATGGCTGTCGCTGAGGTTCCGAAGGTCAAGATCGAGAAGATCGGGCTGAAGCCGTTCCACGAGTTCGACGAGGCCAACGAGACGTGGCCGCGTGGCGATCGGCCCGCCGCGATCCGCGAGGCGGCGGCCGAGTTCCGCGCACGCTTCGCGACGCCGGAGAACCGCGT
Organism: Actinomycetota bacterium; assembly: GCA_005884305.1. Taxonomy (GTDB): domain Bacteria; phylum Actinomycetota; class Thermoleophilia; order Solirubrobacterales; family 70-9; genus AC-56. The sequence goes on along the minus strand of VAYL01000217.1, from coordinate 9,808 downwards.
CCGGGGTATTCGCACGGTCGACATCGCGTCCGCCGGCTATCCGCTGAAGTTCGCGTTCGGTGGCGCCGCCAAGGGGCCGAATCCGTACATCAACATCATCAACCGGCTCCAGGTCGTGCAGTTCGAGGACTTCAGCGGCGAGCTCAAGACGCTTGCCTACGAGCCCACGGTTCCCGAAGGCCCGGCCGAGGCGCCCTACTACGCGCAGCAGATCGAGAAGCTGGGCGAGTTCCTCTCGTACAAGGTCCTCGCGACGATCTGGAACCACCCCGACGAGGCGCTGGCCAAGGTCGGGCTGCGGCCCGAGGACGTCGACTACGTCAGCTTCGACCACCTGCACGTCCAGGACCTGCGGTTCGTGCTCGGGACC
>VAYL01000217.1:6183-9409 GCA_005884305.1 Actinomycetota bacterium | reverse complement strand
ATCGCTCAGCGCAAGGAGTGGGACACGTTCGCCTCTCTGCACCCGATGCAGTGGGCCTGGTACGTCGAGGATGGCGTCAAGGACCTCATCACCGACAACGTCGTCCTGGTCGAGGGCGACGTCGAGCTCGGCAAGGGGGTCGCGCTGGTCTGGACGCCCGGACACACCGACGGCAACCACTCCCTGTGCGTCAACACCGAGGATGGCGTGTGGGTCTCATCGGAGAACGGCGTCGCCGCCGACTCCTGGCATCCGCACTTGTCGAAGATCCCGGGCGTCAAGCGCACTGCGGAGTTCTTCGGCCGTGAGGTGATCCTGAACTCGAACACCCTCGAGGACTCGATCGACCAGTACGACTCGATGATCAAGGAGAAGGCGCTCGCCGACCCGAACCCGCGCGACCCGCGATACCTCAACGTCTTCCCGTCGTCGGAGATGGCGAGCTGGAGGCGCCAGTGGCCGGTGGTGCCCACGTTCGTCTACGAGGGCATCAACTGCGGCACGGTCGACCGGCCGCGGGCCGGCTCTGATCGCGGGTAGACTCGTCTCAGCGACGAGCTAAGGAGGCTTGAGCTGAGACGGATCGGGGGGGGACGACGGATCGCCTTGGCGGCGGCGGTCGCGGGTGTGGTCATGTGCGCCGGCGCGCTGGAGGCCGAGGCGGCCGTCCAGGTGGCGCTCGTCAGCCGAACGCCGACCGGCGTTCCAGCGAACGGCGAGAGCACCGTGTACGGATGGGGCGGCAGCCTCTCCCAAGATGGGAGCATCGCCGCGTTCGCGTCGAGGGCCGCGAATCTCCCACAGGGAGACGGTTCGACCTTCCAGGTCTACGTCAGGAACATCCCTGGACGCACGACCGACATCGCGAGCGTGAACAACAGCGGCATCGCGGCGACGAGCGATACGTTCGCCCCCGCGATATCGCCGAGCGGAGACCTCGTCGCGTTCGAGGGCCTCGGCGCGGGGCTCCCGCAGGCCAACGGCAACTACCAGATCTGGGTGCACGACACGACCACCGGCAAGACCCGGCTGGTGTCCGCCGACGCGAAGGGCCGGTCCGGAAGACACGGCCTGAGCCTTTATCCCACGTTCTCCGGCGAACGCTACGTCGCCTTCGAGTCGAACGCCGACAACTTGCCCGGAGGAAGCGGCGATGACAGCTTCGTTTACATACGGGATCTGAAGCTCGGCAAGACGATCCTCGCGAGCAAGACGGCCGGCGGCTCTCCCGCCGTCGCCACCATAGGTGGCCAGGCGCTGTCGTTGGATGCCCGCTTCGTCGTCTTCGTTTCGAACGACCCGGGGCTTCCCTCCGCCTCGATCTTCACCCACGTATACCTGCGCGACAGGCAGACGGGATCGGTCGAGCTGATCGACCGCGCTAACAACGGACAGGCGGCCAGCGACTTCAGCGCCGACGCCTCGATCACCCCTGATGCCCGCTTCGTGGCCTTCGACTCCGTCGCGTCGAACCTGCCGGGAGGCGCACCGAAGGACTCGCGGGGCGACGAGCCGTTGCCCCAGCAGTGCTACGTCCGCGATCTCGAGCAGGAAAAGCTGGTTCTCGTGAGCAAGAACAACGCCGGAGCGCCTCAGAACGGCGCCTGCTTCGACCCCCACATGTCCGCCGATGGCCGCTACGTCGCGTTCTACGCTCACGCCACGAACCTCCCCGGCGGGGACGGCACAACCGACGAGGTCTACGTCCGCGACCGGAAGCTCGGGAAGACGGTGCTGCTGAGCAAGGCGGCGAATGGCGACCCGGCAGACGACGATTCCCAGTACCCCTCGATCTCGCTCGACGGTCGCTGGGTCGAATTCGTGAGCGACGCGAACAACATGGGGGGTCGCCCCGCGCACTCGCAGGTCTTCCGAGCCGGCCCCATCGGATAGCCGGACCCGGGTAGCTAGCCTCGGCGACGTGGACCGTCGCTCGTGGCTCCTGCTCCTGATCCTCGCCTCGATCTGGGGAGCGAGCTACATGCTCATCAAGATCGGGCTTCGGGACCTGTCGCCGGAGATGGTGGCCTTCGCCCGCATCGCGCTCGCCGCCGCGGTGCTCATGCCGATCGCCGCCGCGCAGGAAGCGTTTCGCGGACTGCGCGGGCGCCTCGGGGTGGTCGTTCTCGTCGGAGCCATTCAGGTCGCGGGGCCGTTCTGGCTGATCCCGGCCGGCGAGCAGGAGATCTCCTCGGCGCTGGCCGGCATCCTCGTCGCGACGACGCCGATCTTCACCGCGCTTCTGGCGATTCGGATCGATCACGAGGAGCGCTCGGAGGGCCCGCGGCTCGCCGGCGTGGCGATCGGACTGGTGGGGGTGGTCCTCCTGTTCGGGCTCGACCTCACCGGGTCGACGGCCGCCCTGCTGGGCGGTCTCGCGGTCGTTCTCGCCAGCCTCGGCTACTCGGTCGGCAGCTTCATCGTCAAGCACCAGCTGGCCGGTGCGCGGCCGCTCGGCGTAGTCGCATCGGTGATGGCGGCAAGCGCGGCGCTCCTGCTCATCCCGGCAGCTCTCACCGTCCCCTCGAGCGCCCCTGGGCTCGGACCGCTTGCGGCGGTCGTGGCCCTCGGCCTGGTGGGCACCGGTGCCGCCTTCGTGATCTTCTACCTGCTCATCGGGACCGTCGGTCCCGCGCGGACGATGATCGTGTCCTACCTCGCGCCCGGAGTCGCGGTCGTGTACGGCGGCGTGCTCCTCGGCGAGTCGATCACGGCCGGGACCGTGGTGGGCCTGGCTCGCCGCCGGAGGGCTGTCGGCGCCCGCCGCTAGGACGACTCCTGCGGAGGCTTCGCCTCCGCCCGTCGGCGAAGCAGCGGCGATACCCGATAGCGCTCCTCTCCGAGGGAGCGATGGAGCGCGTCGAGGATCGCGGCACAGCGCCCCAACCCGATAGCGCTGCCCCACCCGAAGGGCCCTCGGGGCCAGTTGAAACCGAGTCGCATCGCCGTATCGCAGTCCTCAGCGCTCGCAACTCCCTGGTCAACGGCGAAGTGGGCCTCGTTCACTATCTGGGCGAGGATCCGGCCAAGGACGAGGCCCGGCCTGCACTCGAGAACGCACTCGACATGCTTGCCCATCGCCGCGAACGCAGCGCCGGCCGCGGCGAGAGCTGAATTCTCGGTCGTCGGAGCCCGGGCCAGCTCCACGACGGTGGCATCGGACAGGGTCGGCAACGCGACGAAGTAGACGAGCCGCCCGGGCTCGATTGGACGGCGCTCCTCGGTG
>VAYL01000217.1:0-5908 GCA_005884305.1 Actinomycetota bacterium | reverse complement strand
TCGACCCCCACGAGGTCCATGAGCTCGAACGGGCCCATCCGGAAGCCGCCGCCGATGCGCACGATCCGGTCGATCTGGTCAATCGGCGCGACCCGCTCGCCGGCAAGCCGCAGCGCCTCGAGCGTGAACGGTCGCGCGCAGCGATTCGCGACGAAGCCGATCCCGTCCGCCGCTCGGATCGGCTCGCGCTGCATCGCGCGACCGACTTCCGTCGCCGCTTCCAGAGTCTCGGGGGCCGTGTCGTCGCCCGCGACGATCTCGACCAGCCGCATGAGCGGCGGCGGATTGAAGAAGTGCATCCCGCAGACTCGCTCCGGGCGGTCCGTCCCGGCGGCGATCGCGGTTACGGAGAGGGATGAGGTGTTGGTCGCGAAGATGGTCTCGTGGCCGCAGATCGACGCCAGCTTCGCGAACAGGTCGCGCTTCAGCTCGAGCTCCTCAGGCGCCGCCTCGATCACGAGCTCGCACCCGCGGAGCTCCTCGAGGTCGCGGGCGAGGTGGAGGCGCCCACGTGCCGCGGCCGCCTCGGACTCGCTCCACGTTCCCCGCGCGGCGCCCTTGTCGAGGCCATCGCCGACCCGCTTCTCGCCTGCGGCGAGCGCGTCCGGCAGCGGGTCGTGCATCCAGGTCTCGAAACGGCCGAGGCAAGCGAGCTGCGCGATGCCGGCGCCCATCGTCCCCGCGCCCACGATCCCGACCCGCTCGACCCTCAGGGGACCGCTCCCGGGTCGACCTCGCCGTCCCAGTAGTCGACGCCGTCGGCGAACCGGAAGATCGCCCGCACTCCAGTGGCCGGCGTACCCGGCGCCTGCTGGCGCGCCATCACCTTCGCGGAGTCGGGGTAGACCGCGACCTCCGGCTCGTTCATCTCGCTCGCGATCAGCACTCGAGTCGGGACATCGGAGTGGTTCGTCACCTTGTGTGCCCCGGCCTCGCCGATCGGGAACGCGACGACGTCGCCTTGGGCGAGCTCCCGGTCACCCTCCGGCGTCCGCAGCGTCGGCGTCCCGGCGAGCACAATGAGGAGCTCCTCGTTCGCGGCATGCCAGTGGTACGGGCAGACGCTGTTACCGGGCGGAAGCTCGTACACGGTGGCGCCGAGATGTTGCGCACCGGCCTGCCTGGCCGCCTCGGCGCCCAGCATCGCGTAGCCCGGCGGCTCGTCGATGGACTCGAAATCCGGTTCGAGCATGTTGGCGCCGGTGGCCTCGGCCGCCGGAGCGCGCGCGGCATCCGGCGTCTCGGGCTCGTGATGCTCGATGGCTCCCTCCATCCGCAGCCACGTCGCCATCCCACCGCGCTCCGGTGAGGACATCGCCTCGACGGCGCCGAGCATTTCCTGCTCGGGATAGACGATCACGTCAGGGCCGCGCATCTCACTGAAGAACAGGAACCTGACCGTGCCGTCGGTGTCGTTGCCGACGGCATGGGCGCCATGCGGCCCGCGTGGAAACGCAACGAACTCTCCCTCGGCCAGCGTGCGGGAGCCCGCAGGGGTCCGAACCGTGGGGCGCCCGCTCAACACCGCGAGGAGCTCCTCGTTGCCGAAGTGGTAATGGAAGGGGCCCATTGGTCCGGGCTCGAGCTCCCACAGGCTGAGGCCGAGGCGCTCGCAGCCCGCCTGGTAGCTCGAAGACGGGGTTGAAGACGTTCGGCGTCGGAGCCACTACTTCCCCTTGAACTCCGGTCGGCGCTTCTCGAGGAAGGCGTCCATGCCCTCGAGCCGGTCCTCGGTCGCCATCGCGATCTCATACAGACGGCGCTCGTGCTCGAGGCCGGCGGCCAGCGGCGTCTCGTCCGCGGCCAGGACCGCCTGCTTCGCGAGCCGCACCGCGATCGGCGGCCGCCGTGCGATTCGCTGGGCGAGCTCCATCGCCCGCTCGAGCCACTCGCCCTCGCTCGCGACCTCGTTCACTAGCCCCATGAGCTCCGCCTCGCGGGCGTCGATCCGGCGGCCGGTGAGGACCAGCTCCATCGCGCGCTGCTTGCCCAGCACACGCGCCAGGCGCTGGGTGCCACCGCCCCCCGGGATGATCCCGAGGGTGATCTCAGGCTGGCCGAACTCCGCGGTCTCCGATGCCACGATCAGATCGCACAGTAGGGCGAGCTCGCAGCCGCCGCCGAGCGCGAACCCGGACACCGCCGCCACAAGGGGAGTCTTCGCCGCGGCGACGCGGCGCCAGAACGCTGTCGCCGGGTGCCGAAGCGCCTCCTCGAAGGTGCGCTCCCGCAGTGCTCGGATGTCGGCGCCGGCCGCGAAGACCTCGTCGGAGCCGGCGATGACGATGCACCGCGTCTCGGTGTCGGCGTCGAGCTCCTCGACCGCCGCCGCGAGCTCCTCCATCAGCTCGGGCGAGAGCGCGTTGCGCGCCTCGGGGCGGTTCAGGCGGCAGACCGCGACGTGCCCGTCACGGGATTGCTCGACGAGCGGGCTCACCCGCTCCCGCGCACCGGCGTCATGGCGTTGATGCCGGTCGCCGCCCGCCCGATGATGAGCTTGTGGATCTGGGAGGTCCCCTCGTACAGCGTCGTCACGCGCGCGTCGCGCAGGTAGCGCTCCACGGGGTAGTCGTCGACGTAGCCGGAGCCGCCGTGAACCTGGATCGCCAGGTTCGCGCACTCGACCGCGGACTCGGTCGCATAGAGCTTCGCGATCGAGGTCTCGGGCGTGTTCGGCTTGCCCTGGTCCTTGAGCATCCCGGCGCGCAGGACGAGCAGCCGTGCAGCGTCCCGCCGGACGATCATCTCGGCGATCATCTCCTGTACCAGCTGGAAGCTGGCGATCGGGACGCCGAACTGCTCGCGCTCCTTCGCGTACTCGACCGAGGCCTGCACGCAGCCGTCGCAGATGCCCACGCAGCCGGCGGCGACCGAGTAGCGGCCGGCCTCGAGCGCCGTCATGGCGATCTTGAAGCCGTCGCCGACCTCGCCCAGCAGCGCATCGTCGCCGACCTCGACGTCGTCGAGGCCCAGCGACGCCGTGTCGGACGCGCGCAGCCCGAGCTTGCCGTGGATCTCCCCTGAGGAGAAGCCCTCGGAGTCGGTCGGCACCAGGAAGCAGGCGATCCCGCGATGGCGCTCGTCCGGGTTCGTCTGGGCGAAGATCAGCGCGACGTCGGCGACGTTGCCGAGCGAGATCCACATCTTCTGCCCGGTTATCCGCCAGCCGCCATCGACCTTCTGCGCCCGCGTTCGCATCGACGACGGGTCCGACCCCGCGTCCGGCTCGGTCAGCCCGAAGCACCCGAACGCCTCGCCGGCGCACAGGCGGGGAAGCCAGCGCTGCTTCTGCTCCTCGCTGCCCCAGCGCGAGATCGCCCCGCACACGAGCGAGGTCTGCACCGACACCACGGTGCGCGCCGAGGAATCGCCGCGCCCGACCTGCTCGACGATCAGCCCGTAGCTCACGTAGTCGAGGCCCTGCCCGCCGTATTCCTCGTCGACCGTCGAGCCCAGATAGCCCATGTCGCCGAGCCGCCGCGCCAGATCGATGTCGAAGCGCGCGGCGCGGTCGTTCTCGCGCGCTCGCGGGATGATCTCGTTGTCGGTGAACTCGCGAGCGGTCTCGGAGATCAGGCGCTGCTCGTCGGTGAGATCGAGGTCCACTAGGCGCGAGTAAGGATTTCGTTGAGCGCGGCCTGGAACGCTTCGTCCGCCTCGTGGGTCCGCGGCCCGGGAGCCTCCAGCTCGCGGTCGTCGATCGCCGCCACCGCCTGGACCTCGCGGACCGTCGAGGCGAGGAACGCCTCCTTTGCGGCGAGCAGGTCCCCGATGACGAACTCTCCCTCCTCGACGTCGAGCGCCCGGACGATCTGGCGCCGCGTGATCGAATCGAGAATGCCCGCCTCGAGGGAGGGCGTCCGCAGACCGCCCTCGGCGGGGACCCAGAAGATCGTCGAGGTCGGCGCCTCGAGCACGATGTCGTCCGGCCGCACTAAGAGCGCCTCGTCCGCGCAGCGCCCCTGCGCGATGCGGGTGGCCTGCATGTTCGCCCCATAGGAGAGTGACTTGACGCCGGTGAGGATGACCGTGGGTTGGTAGGGGACGGTCGCGAGCCGCACCGTCGGCGCCATTGGCGGCATGTTCTCGATCAGGAGGATCCGGCGGCCGCCGCGGGTGATGACGATGCGGATTTGTGCGTTGCCGTCACCGAACTCCGCGAGCAGCGCCTCCAGCTCGCGCTCGACGGCGTCGCGCGCCACGGGGAGCTCGATCGCGGCGGCGGAGCGCTCGAGCCGGTCGAGGTGATCCGTCAGAGCGAACGGATGCCCCTCGTACAGCCGGATCACCTCGAAGACGCCGTCGCCGCGGTAGAGCCCGTCGTCCGGCAGGGGAATCGTCGCCTGGGCGGTGGCGGAGATGATCCCGTCGACGCTCGCTATCTCCTGGACAGCCATAGCAGCCGAGGCTATATGAGACGTGGCGATCCTTGCGGCTTAATCATGATCCGGCCGCGGGGTTCTCGACCACCGTTGCGAGACCCTGGCCGACGCCGACGCAGAGCGCCGCAACGCCGAACCGGGCGCCTCGGCGGCGCATCTCCCAAACGAGGGTCGTCATCAGCCTCGCGCCGGAACATCCGAGCGGATGGCCCAGGGCGATGGCGCCGCCGTTCACGTTCAGGCGCTCCTCCTCGATGCCGAGCTCGCCGATGCACGCGAGTACCTGGGACGCGAAGGCCTCATTGATCTCGACGAGGTCGATGTCGTCGATCGTGAGCTCCGTCGCCTCCACGGCTCGCCGAATGGCGGGGATCGGGCCGAGCCCCATGTAGGCGGGGTCGACCCCGGCGACCCCGATCGACACGATCCGCGCCAGCGGTTCCGCGCCCAGGGACTCCGCACGCGCGCCCGAGGCGAGGACGACACAGGCGGCGCCGTCGTTCAGCGTGGATGCGTTGCCAGCGGTCACTGTGCCGCCCTCCCGGAAGGCGGGGCGGAGCTGCGCGAGCTTCTCGAGGGAGGTGTTGGCGCGCGGCCCCTCGTCGACGTCGATCAGCTGCGCCGGTCCGCGCCCGTTCGCCGAAGGGGCCTCGATCGGGAGGAGCTCGCTCGCGAAGCGCCCCTCCTGCGTCGCCGCGACCGCCCGCATGTGGCTCTGGAGGGCGAAGCGGTCCTGCTCCTCGCGCGGAACCTTGTAGCGCTCGGCGACATTCTCGCCAGTCTCACCCATCGACTCGGTCGAGTACCGCTCGGCCATGAGCGGATTGACGAGGCGCCATCCGAGCGCCGTGTCGTGCATTGTCTGCGGCCCGCGCGGTAGGCCCGACTCGGGTTTCAGCATCACCCATGGCGCCCGGCTCATCGACTCGGCGCCGCCGGCGATGTACAGGTCGCCCTCGCCCAGACGCAGCGCTCGCGATGCCTGGTTGATGGCCTCGAGGCCCGAGGCGCACAGGCGGTTGACCGTGACGCCGGGCACGTCCACCGGCAGCCCGGCCAGGAGGGATGCCATCCGCGCGGCGTCCCGGTTGTCCTCGCCGGCCTGGTTGGCGGCACCCCAATAGACGTCGCGCACATCCTCAGGATCGAGGCCCGTTCGCTTGACCGCCGCCGCGATCGTGTGCGCCGCCATGTCGTCGGGGCGCACGCCCGCGAGGACGCCCCGGTACCGCCCCATCGGCGTGCGGACGGCATCGATGACGAAAGCGTCGGTGGTGTTCATGAGGGGGCTTCAGCCCCCGAAACTGGCTGGTGCCGTTTCAGGTGTGCCTGGTGAGGGGGCTTCAGCCCCCGAAACTGGCTGGTGCCGTTGTCGTTAGTGTGTGTACTCGGAGAGGCCATGGACTTCATTCTCCTAAGCCTAGGACTGGTGGCCTTGATCGTCGGGGTGCTCGTGCTCCTGGCCCGGGCATACCCGGGCAGCGGTGCCGATCTCGTCGACTGGCGACCCACGCGCTCCTACGAGG
>VAYL01000216.1:4247-4814 GCA_005884305.1 Actinomycetota bacterium | reverse complement strand
TCACCAGCCGCTCCAGGTAGGCCAGGTTGTGCATCACGAGCAGACGGACCCCGGTCAGCTCCTCTGCGCGCGAGAGGTAGTTGACATAGGCGCGGCTGTGCGCCGCGCAGGTCTCGCATGGGCATCCCTCCACGAGCGGCCCTTCGTCGGTGGCGAACTCCGCCTTGCGGATGTCGAACCGGTACCGGTCGTCGGGACGGGGAGCGAGAGCCATGCCGTGGCGTGCCAGGCGCGTCGGAACAGCGCAGTCGAAGACGTCGATCCCAGCCCCGATGCCGTGTACGAGGTCATCAGGTTCGCCGATCCCGAGTAGGTGTCTCGGCGCCTCGTCCGGGAGGTGGCCCACCGTCATCCCGACGACGCCCCGCATCTCGTCCTTGTCGCGGCCCAGCGTCCCACCGATCGCGATCCCGTCGACCGCGGCGTCGGAGATGAAGCGTGCTGAGGTCTCCCGCAGGTCCTCGTAGACGCCCCCCTGCACGATGCCGAAGACGGCCTGCCGCGCCGATCCCTCGCGCTCGTGCCATTGCAGGCAGCGGTCGAGCCAGCGGTGGGTCCGGTCCGTGG
>VAYL01000216.1:0-4219 GCA_005884305.1 Actinomycetota bacterium | reverse complement strand
GTCGAAGGCGAGCGCGATGTCCGAGCCGAGCTGCGCCTGCACGGCCATCGACTCCTCCGGCCCCATGAACTGCTCGGAGCCGTCCACATAGGAGCGAAACCGGACTCCCTCCTCGCCGATCTCCAGCACGCTGCCCTTGCCGGGCCGCTGGCCCCTGCGCCCCTTGACCTCATCGGCCACCGTGCCGTGGGCGAGCGAGAAGACCTGGAAGCCCCCGGAGTCGGTGATGATCGCACGCTCCCAGCCCATGAACCTGTGCAGGCCGCCCAGCGCCGCGATGCGCTCTCCACCCGGCGAGAGCATCAGATGGAACGTGTTCCCGAGGACCATCTCGTAGCCGAGGCCGGCCACCTCGGCAGCGGTCAGGGACCGAACGCTGCCGCGCGTCGCGAGCGGAATGAACGCCGGCGTGCGCACCACGCCCCAGGACGTATGGAGCCGCCCGGATCGGGCGGCTCCATCACGCGCACCTATTTCGAAGCGAAGGCGTTCCGGGTCGGCTCGCACCGATCCGGAAGCCTACGCAGCTACTTCTCGGTGGCGGTTCCGTTGACGGCGGGAGCGCTGATCTCGACGCGCTGAGGCTTACGCTCCTCGGGCTTCGGGATGCGGATCTCGAGCACTCCCTTGTCGAAGCTCGCGTCGATGCGCTCCGCGTCAACGTGCTCCGGCAAAGACAGCGAACGGGAGAAGCCGCCGAAGGCCCGCTCCACGCGGTAATAGCCGTCGGCCTTCTCCTCGTGCTCGGCCCTGCGCTCACCGGAGACGGTGAGGACTCCATCCTTGACTTCGATGTTCACATCGTCCGAGTCGAGGCCGGGAAGATCTGCCCGGAGCACGAGATGGTCATCGGTCTCGACGAGATCCATCGGCGGCACCCAACGACGGAGCGCGCCATTCGCGGGACGCCCCCCGAAGAAGGTGTCAAACAGCCGATTGACCTCGGACTGAAGCGAATCCACCTCGCGAGCCGGATCCCAACGTACGATTGCCATTGTGCCGTACCTCCTGCTCGTCAGGGTTAGAAAACCTAAGTCTCTATATAGCAGATATCTGCAGCGTGTCAACCTCGATTTGCGGCGTACTCGTGGCCGCCTGGGCGAATCACTGGCGCGATGCGGGTTCGAGGCGGCGAGGGCAGCGGATTTGGGGGTGCGATGCGGGTCGAGTGAATCCACGCCCACCAGTCGGGCGCGGATTCACTCGAACCGGCGTTTGGGGCTGGTCAGTGCAATCCGTTCCCGGTTTTTGGGACTGGATTGCACTGAAGCGGGGTTTTCCCCAATTCGGTGGGGCCGGTAAGACCGCCTCCCTTACCCAGCCAACCCACGTCCGGCTCAGCGCCGCGCCCAGACTCGCAACGGGAACGTCGCCGCTACCGAACGAGCGACCGCCCCGTCATCGCCTCGGGCTTGTCGATCCCGAGGAGCGCCAGCGCCGTCGGCGCAACGTCAGCGAGCCGCCCCTCGGCGAGCGATAGTCCCTCGACGGTGACGATGAATGGCACCGGGTTGGTCGAGTGGGCGGTGTTCGGGGAACCGTCCGGCTCCAGCATGTTGTCGGCGTTGCCGTGATCGGCGGTGACGATGCATGCGCCGCCTGAGTCGTGGACCGCGGCGACTACCTCGCCCAGGCAGCCATCGACCGTCTCGATCGCGTCCACGGCGGCCGGGATGTCGCCGGTGTGCCCCACCATGTCCGGGTTCGCGAAGTTGATGATCCCGAAGCGGAAGCCGTCGCCCGCCCAGCGGTCGCGGAACTCGTCGGCCGCGGCTCTCGCGCTCATCTCGGGGCGATGGTCATAGGTCGGGACGTCGCGCACCGACGGGACGAGGCAGCGCTCCTCCCCCTGCCACTCCTCCTCCCGGCCGCCGTTGAAGAAGTACGTGACGTGGGCGTACTTCTCCGTCTCGGCGACGTGCAGCTGGTTGGCGTCCCCGGTCGCTATCACCTGGGCGAGGGTCACCTCCGGCACCCGCGGGGGAAATGCGACCGGGTAACCCCAGTTCTTCCGGTACTCGGTCAGGGTCGTCAGCTCAAGGTCCGGTGAAACCCCGCGCGGAAATTCGTCGAAATCCGGTTCCCCCAGGGCCATGACCAGCTCGCGCGCCCGATCCGGCCGGAAGTTGAAGTGAAGGACGGCGTCGCCATCCGCCATCCCGTCGTAGTCGCCGATCACGGTGGGCCGGACGAACTCGTCGGTCTCCCCGCGCTCATACGACTCCTCCACCGCGCCCACAGCAGAGTCCGCATGCGTCCCCTGCGCGTGGACGATCGCCTCGTAGGCCTCGCTGATCCGGTCCCAGCGGCGATCCCTGTCCATCGCGTAGAACCGGCCGCCGACGGTGCCGATCCGACCCGCGCGCTTGAGCCATCGCTCGAGCTCCGCCACGTACCCAGCCCCGGACTTCGGCGGCGTGTCGCGTCCGTCCGTGAAGGCGTGAACGACCAGGTCCGGGACGCCCTCGCGCGCCGCCAGCTCCACGCACGCCTCGATGTGCTCCCAGCCCGAGTGGACTCCGCCGTCGGACACGAGCCCCATCAGATGCAGACGCCCGCGCGGGCCCGAGATCGCCGCCTGGCAGGCGGCCTTCAGCACCGGATTCTCGAAGAAGGTCCCGTCGGCGACGGCATCGTCGATCCTCGTGAGATCCTGCTGGACGACTGCTCCGGCGCCGAGGTTGAGGTGCCCCACCTCGGAGTTGCCCATCTGGCCGTCCGGCAGCCCGACATCACGTCCGCTCGCCGAGAGCGTCGAGTGCGGGTAGGCGCCCCATAGCTCGTCGAAGACCGGCGTCGACGCCTGGCTAATGGCGTTGGCCGGTCCGGCGGGCGCGAGGCCCCAGCCGTCCAGCACGACCAGCGCCAGGGACGGCACGGGCACCGCCGAGGGCCCCGCCGGGACGCTCACCGGCACGCCGCGACGATCGCCGCGAAGTCGTTCGGGTCCAGGCTCGCCCCGCCGACCAGCGCGCCGTCGATCCCGTTCGGCGAAAGCACGTCCGCCGCGTTCCCGGGCTTCACCGATCCGCCGTAGACGATGCGGATCGCCTCCGCCGCCGCATCGCTGCGGACGGCTACGAGCGCGCGGATGAACTCGATCGCCTCGACCGCCTGCTCGGACGTGGCATTGCGCCCGGTGCCGATGGCCCACACCGGCTCGTAAGCGATCACGACGCGCTCGAGATCGTCATCGGCCACGTCGACCAGGTCGGCCTCGACCTGGCGCCGCAGCGTCGCCTCGGTGTCCCCCGCCTCCCGCTGCTCCAGGGTCTCGCCCACGCAGAGGATGGGCACGAGGCCGGCGGCCAGCGCCGCCGGAACCTTCCGCGCGAGCGCCTCGTCCGTCTCCGCAAAGAGCTGCCGCCGCTCCGAATGGCCCACGATCGCGCCGTCGACGCCGAGCTCGGCGAGCATCGGCGCCGACACCTCGCCGGTGAACGCGCCCGAGTCCTCGAAGTGCATGTTCTGCGCCGCCACCCGGATCGCGGCCTCGCCGAGCGCCTCGGTGGTCGTCGCGAGCGCCGTGAACGGCGGGCACACCCACACCTCGACGCGCTCCAGCTCGCCGGCCACGAGCGGCGGCAGCGCGACCGCGAATGCGGCGGCCTCGGGTCGCGTCTTGTGCATCTTCCAGTTGGCCGCGCAGATGGGAGTTCGGTTGGTCATGGGATTGCCAGGATCAGCATGCAGCATGTGGCAGGTAGAGAATTTCCCTCAGCCTCTACCTGCTCCCTGCTACCTGGTTGTCGAGCAGTGCCTCGACGCCGGGTAGCTCCCGTCCCTCGAGCAGCTCGAGCGACGCTCCGCCGCCGGTCGAGATCCAATCCACGCGATCGGCGAGCCCGAACGCATCGAGAGCCGCCACGGAGTCGCCGCCGCCTGCGACCGTGAACCCGGGCGCCTCCGCAATCGCCTCGGCCACCGCGCGGGTGCCCGCCGCGAACTGCTCGAGCTCGAACGCCCCCATGGGCCCGTTCCACAGCACGGTCCCGGCATCGCCGATGGCCTCTGCGTAGGCGGCGGCCGTCCGCTCACCGATGTCCAGGCCCATCCAGCCATCGGGCACCTCCACCCCATCGAGCTCGCGACGCTCGGTCTCGGCGGAGAACTCGCGGCCGAGCACGAGGTCGGCCGGAAGCACCAGGTCGCAGGCCGAGTCTGCCGCGCGCTCCAGGATCGGCCCCGCCGCATCGACGGACTCGTCGTCCACCATGGA
>VAYL01000215.1:11161-11726 GCA_005884305.1 Actinomycetota bacterium | reverse complement strand
AGGCGGCGGAAGCTCTCGTTGGCGCTGTAGCTCGAGTGGCGCTCCGCCCAGCTCTTGAGTGTTTGGCTGTCCCAGCTGGTGGCCAGCGGCGCCTCCCAGGGTGCATCGACTGGGACCTTCGTGGACATGTGGTCGAGCCGTGTAACGACCTCCGCGGCATCGGCGGCCACCGTCGGGTCCGGAGGAACGATGCCGGCGGGCGTCTGGTCGCTGTAGGTGAGCCGCAGCCCGTCGCGCCAGTAAACGTTGTCGCCCGTGTCGTAGGTGGGGAACTTGCCGACGCCGAAGCGCTTGGCCAGAGCAAGGATGTGATCCTGTGTCGGCCCGACGAACGTCGCCCCGGCCTCAGAGACCTTCCCGTGACCGAGGTGATGGTTGTGCGCTCGCCCACCGACGCGATTGCGCGCCTCGAGCACGACGACGGACTTGCCGTGGCGATGCAGCTCGGTCGCGGCGGTCAGCCCCGCAAACCCGGCGCCGACGATCGCGACGTCAACCTCATGGCGGTGGCGCCTGTGACGCGGTCGCGCGAGCGCCCCGGGGGCCCCGGCGAGCGCGGCGCCGG
>VAYL01000215.1:5218-11052 GCA_005884305.1 Actinomycetota bacterium | reverse complement strand
ACCGGCGCTTCAGCCGGCGATGGTCGGAAAACCCCACCCATATGTGCGGGAATCCATCCATCGCGGCTTTTGGGGGCTTGGGCTCCGCCCCTACTTGCCCGAATCCGTTTTGGGCCTAGGCTCGGCCCGGGCGCTCTAAGCCCCGTTCACCTCGAGCACGATGGCATCACCCTGGCCTCCACCGGAACAGATGGCCGCGCACCCGAGCCCGCCGCCGCGGCGCCGCAGCTCGTGCACGAGCGCACCGACGATCCGCGCCCCGGAGGCGCCGATCGGATGCCCGAGGGCGATGGCGCCACCGTTGACGTTGACCTTGTCCTCGTCGATGCCCAGCATCCGCATCGAGTTGAGCGCCACCGAGGCGAACGCTTCGTTGATCTCCCACAGGTCGATGTCCTCGGGGCTCTTGCCGATCTTGTCGAGCGCCTGCGTTGCAGCCTTCGCCGGCGTGCGCGCGAGGTACGGGAAGTCGTCCGCCGAGGTGCCGTAGGCGAGCACCCGCGCGATCGGCGTCTTGCCCTGCTNNGGCGCCGTCGTTGACACCGGGGGAGTTGCCGGCGGTGTGGGTCGCGTCGTCGCCGCCCACGGCGGGCAGCTTCGCAAGCACCTCGACCGTGGTGTCGGGCCGGATCCCCTCATCGGCCGCCACCTCGACCTCGTCCTTCTTGCGCTTGACGGTGACCGTCACGATCTCCTCGGCGAGGATCCCGTCCTCGGTCGCCCTCGCGGCGAGCTGATGCGACCGGGCGGCGAAGCGGTCCATGTCGGGGCGGGTGATCTCGAGCTCGTTCGAGACTTCGGAGGCCTCGTTGATCATCTGCTTGTGCGTGAAGGGGTTGGTCAGGCCGTCGTGCGTCATGGCGTCGATCGCCTTTACGTCGCCCATCCGGAAGCCGAATCGGGCGCCCGGAAGCAGGTACGGCGCCTGGCTCATCGACTCCATGCCGCCGGTGACGGCGATGTCGACGTCGCCTGCGCGGATCGCCTGGTCGGCGAGGCCGATCGTGCGCATGCCCGACGCGCAGACCTTGTTCACAGTCTCGGACGGCACCTCGCGAGGGATGCCGGCCTTGATCTGCGCCTGACGCGAGGGAATCTGCCCCTGGCCGGCCTGCAGAACCTGCCCGTAAATGACCGCCTGGACCTGGTCGGGCTGGATATCCGAGCGCTCGAGGGCGCTCTCGATGGCGGTGCTTCCGAGGTCGGTGGCGTCCAGAGGTGAGAGCCCGCCCCCCACCTTTCCGAAGGGGGTCCGGGCGGTGCCAAGGATCACGGTCTTCGACATCTGAGCCTTTCGTGGACGGGCGGCCGGGGCAGTGGCCGCGAGCTTGACGTTCCTCTAGGGATGCTAGTGACCGAGCGTCATTAGACTCGCCGCCCGTGGACGTCGAGGTCACCGGACAGCCGCTCGAGGCCGTCGACGCCGATCTTCAGGTCGTCGGGCTGATGCAGGGCGAGGAGCTCGACTCGGCGTACAGCGATCTGCCCGGCGCGCGGGACGTGCGATCGGGGTTTCGAAAGCACACCCTCCTGCGGCCGGACGGCGACCGGCGGGTGCTCGTGATCGGTCTGGGTAAGCGCGAGGAGCTGGACGCCGAGCGCCTGCGCATCGCGGCCGCCGTCTCGGTTCAGCAGGCCGTCAACTACGAGGCGAGGTCGGTCGCGTGGACGCTCCCGGATGCCGATGGCACGGCCGCGGATCCCGCGGCGTTCGCCGCCGGAATCGCTGACGGCGCAGTCCTCGCCTCGTTCCGCTTCGACCGTTTCAAGTCGCGCGATCCCGACGATCCCCCGCCGCCGGCGATCGAGTGCCTGCTGATCAGCGCGCCGGACGACGCGGACTCCATCCAGGACGCCGTCACGACGGCGCACGTCGCCGCGGAGGCGGCCAATCGCGCGCGTGAGCTTCAGGCTCTGCCGGCGAATTTCGTCACGCCCACGTATCTCGCAAATCGGGCGCGGGAGATCGCCGACGCCTACGACTCCGTCGAGGTCGAGGTGCTTGGACGCGACGAGATCACCCAGCGGGGGATGGGAGGACTCGCGGCGGTGGCCAAGGGAAGCGAGCAGGAGCCTCAGCTCATCTCGCTTCGCTATTCGGGCGGCCCGTCGGATGGCGAGAAGCTGGGGCTGGTGGGCAAGGCCGTGACCTTCGACACCGGCGGCATCTCCATCAAGCCATCCGCTCGGATGGAGGAGATGAAGATGGACATGTCGGGCGGCGCCGCCGTGCTCGAGGCGGTGGCCGCGATCGCCGAGCTCGGCGTCCCCGTCAACGTCGTCGCCTGCGTGCCCTCGGCGGAGAACATGCCGAGCGGCACGGCGACGAGGCCGGGCGACATCATCACCCAGCTCAACGGCAAGACGGTCGAGGTGACGAACACCGACGCGGAGGGCCGCCTGATCCTCGCGGACGCGCTCACCTACTGCGTGCGGGAGCTGGGCGCGAACCGGCTGGTCGACATCGCGACCCTCACGGGCGGGGTGCTCATCGCGCTGGGCACCACATACGCGGGGCTTCTGGCGAACGAGGACGAGTGGGCGGAGCGCATCACCGCCGCGGGCGGCCGCACCGGCGAGATCGTGTGGCGACTTCCGCTGCATCCGGAGTTCCGCGAATTGATCGACGGCAAGGACTCCGACCTGGTTAACACCTCGTCCAAGCGAAAGGCCTCCACCATCTACGCAGCGGAGTTCCTGCAGGAGTTCACCGACGACGTTCCGTGGGCCCACCTGGACATCGCCGGGACTGCCTGGGACGTCGGCCGGGCCTACGTCGGGAACGGACCGACCGGGTTCGGCGTGCGGCTGTTCGTGGACCTGGTCACGGCCAGCACAGAGTGACGTGGACTTCGAGCTAACCGGCGAGCAGCGGCTGCTGCGCGAGACCGTTCGGGAATTCGCGCGCCAGGAGGTGGCGCCCGTCGCGGAGGAGCTCGACCGTACGAAGGCGTTCCCCTACGAGATCGTCCGCAAGATGGGCGAGCTCGGCCTGATGGGAATCCCGTTCCCGGAGGAGTACGGCGGGGGTGGCGCCGATACGCTCACCTACGCGCTCGCCGTCGAGGAGCTCGCGCGCGTCGACTCCTCCGTGTGCATCACGATGGCGGCGCACACGTCGCTGGGGACGATGCCAATCCACCTCTGGGGGACGGATGAGCAGAAGGGCGAGTGGCTCCCCGAGCTCGCCAGCGGGCGCAAGCTCGCCGCGTTCGGGCTGACCGAGCCCGAGGCCGGGTCGGACGCGGGAGCGACGCGCACCCGGGCTCACCTGGAGGACGGCGAATGGGTCGTCGACGGCGCCAAGCAGTTCATCACCAACGCGGGCACCGACATCTCGGGCTGCGTGACGATTACGGCGCGCACGAACGGCGACGGCGAGATCTCGAACATCATCGTCCCCAACGGAACGCCGGGCTATGACCCGGGCGAGCCGTACCGGAAGATGGGCTGGAACGCCTCGGATACTCGGCCGCTCAGCTTCGACGGCTGCCGGGTGCCGGAGGCCAACCTGCTCGGCCGGCGGGGCGAGGGCTTCAAGCAGTTCCTGCACATCCTCGACGGCGGGCGGATCGGCGTCGCCGCCATGGGCGTCGGGCTCGCCCAGGGGGCGCTGGACGAGGCGATCGCCTACGCGAAGGAGCGCCGCGCGTTCGGCCAGCCGATCTCCAAGTTCCAGGCGA
Source organism: Actinomycetota bacterium (assembly GCA_005884305.1). Classification (GTDB taxonomy): domain Bacteria; phylum Actinomycetota; class Thermoleophilia; order Solirubrobacterales; family 70-9; genus AC-56. The sequence goes on along the minus strand of VAYL01000215.1, from coordinate 7,369 downwards.
TCCAGATGAAGATCGCGGACCTCTCCGCCGAGATCGAGGCGGCGCGGCTCCTCACGTACAAGGCGGCGATCCTGAAGGACCGCGGGGAGTCATTCACGCTCGCCGCCGCGCAGGCGAAGCTGAAGACGGGACGGCTCGCCGTGCGCGCGACCGAGGAGGCGGTGCAGATCCACGGCGGCTACGGCTACATCGAGGAGTATCCGGTGTGCCGCTTCTACCGGGACGCCAAGATCCTCACCATCGGCGAGGGGACCGACGAGGTCCAGCAGATGGTCATCGCCCGCCTGTTGGGTTGCTGACCCGTAGTCCGAGATCCCCCCAATTTGGGGTTTGATTTCGCGCGCCTTGTCACTGTCCGCACGATTCCGGCCGAACGGCGGCGTAAAGTCGCGCCCGTCGTCAGAACCTATCTGGGGGATTCTCCCGTGGACAGAAAGCCGAACGGGCGCAAGCGTGAGCCGTCCCGGCTTGCCCTGCAGCTGGCTGAGGCCTTCGCGCCGTGCGCGGAGTGGTCGCAGGTCCGGGTGCAGCGGGGAGCGGGCGGGCGGCGGACCCGCGTGATCGTCGCCGGGAGTGGCGACGGCGCGGCCGCTGGTGCGCCGGCGCCATTCGACTGGGCGACCGGAACGCTCTAGCGGTCGAACAACCTAATTCGCCGGGCTGGCGGTGACCGCCTCGAATCCGCGAGTGCCCAATTCCGCGGCGCGGCCCGCGTCTCCCGCGGCCCCGAAGTGCTTCAGCAGCTCGAGCTCCGCTTCGCGCGTCAGCGGGTCCTTCGCCTTTCTCCTCGGCGCGCTCTTCAGCGTCTCGCGCGAGTAGGGGACCCACACCTTCCCGGCCGCGCCCACGGCGTCGCGGGCGGGGACGAGCGTGGGCTGGCCGAAGCGGCCGAGCCTGACGACGAGCCACTCGGGCCGTCCCGTCTCGGCGTCGACGAAGAAGCCGTCGACGCGGGCGACGCTCGAGCCCCCGAGCACGTCCAGGCGATCGCCGATCCAGCCACGGACCTCGTCGGCACCGGGGCCGGTCACCGACACGGTGGCGGGTGCGGCGTCCTCAGCCCTCATCGTCGATCATCGCTAACAGCTTTCGCGCGGCCGTCGCGGGGTCGGTCTCGCGGCGGGTGACGCTGTCGAGGAGGTCCTCCCAACCGGGATCGACCTGCGCCCGCTCCTCGAGCCGGCGTCGGAGCCGGGCAGCGGCGATACCAAGCACCTCGGCGCGGAGGTTTCGCGCCCGCCGCTCGGCGAGCGTTCCCGTGTCTTCGATGTGCTTCCGGTGGGCGTCGATCCGGCGCAGGAGCTGTTCGATCCCATCCCCCTTCGCGGCCTCGGTCTTCACCACCGGAACCTTCCACGGCCCCTGAGGTCCCAGGCCGAGCGCCGAGCGCACCTCGCGCACCATCGTGTCGGCCAGCGGGTGATCGGATTTGTTGACCACGATGACGTCCGGGATCTCCATGACCCCGGCCTTGAGGGCCTGGATCGAGTCGCCGGAGCCGGGCATCAGCGCGAGCAGCAGCACGTCGTCCTTGCCGGAGGCGTCCATCAGAAGCGCCGCCTGAAGCGCCGCCTCCGCCATGCCACCGAGCGAGCCGCGCGTTGCCATCGAGCGGATGAACACGTCGGTGTCGAGGAAGTGCTCGGCGAGCCGGATCCGGTCGCCCAGCATCGCGCCCTGCGTGAACGGGCTCGACGGATCGATCGAGAGTACGCCCACCGCGCGCCCGGCCTCGCGAAGCTCCTTCGTGAGCGCGCCGATCAACGTGCTCTTCCCGACGCCGGGCGGCCCGGTCATACCGACGACGCGGGCCTTTCCAGTGCGTGGAAAGAGCTCGGCGACGAGCCGGTCGCCCTCCGGATCGCGGTTCTCGACGAGACTGATCGCGCGGGCGAGCGCCCGCTTGTCGCCGGCGACCACGCGCTCGGCGAGCGAAGCCTCAGCGGATCGCGCGGCTTCGGGCATCGGCTGCGGAGTCTAGTCTCGGCCCCGCGGCGCGACTAGAGTCCGGGCGCGTGCTGCGACTCGTCAGGTTCCTCGCCCGCCACCGGATGCTCACGCCCAAGTACGCGCGGCTCGCCTGGCGCTATGCCTGGCGGCGGTTCCTCACGCCGGACGGTTGGCGGTGGGAGACCGACGGGCTCGTCTTCT
>VAYL01000215.1:0-5212 GCA_005884305.1 Actinomycetota bacterium | reverse complement strand
GGTTCGTCTGGGTCGGCGACGGGACCAAGATCCGCTGCCACGAGGGCGAGGTGATCATCGGGCCCAAGACGGTCCTCGGGCAGGAGTGCACGATCTCCGCCTACCAGCACGTGCGGATCGGGGAGCAGTGCGTGATCGCGGATCGGGCGATGTTCATCGACTTCGACCACGGCGCGGCGGAGGTCGAGCGCCCGATCCGCGTCCAGGGCATCTACAAGCGGGACGTCGACATCGGGTCCAACGTGTGGATCGGCTACGGCGCATGCATCCTGCGCGGTGTGCGGGTCGGCGACAACGCCGTGATCGGGACGAACTCCGTGGTCACGCGCGACGTGCCGGCGAATGCCGTCGTTGGCGGCGTGCCTGCGCGGATCCTGCGCATGCGCGACGCGCCCCAACACCTGAGGTGGCCCGACCCGATCGACCCGGAGCCGGAGGGGGCGCCGGCGTCCTTTCCGGGCGACACGGACCGCCATTGACTCTTTTATTGCCGGATAGCGGCACCGTTGGGCTGGGATACCCCACATGGGCATGCGCTCCAATCGAGTGCGGACTTAGGGGTGCTATAGCGCCCTTAACTCCGCAGTCGATCGCCGCAAACGAATCACGTCAGAGATCGGGCACGGGCCCGCGATCCTTTCGGCGCGAAGCGGAGCGATCGGGCGGGCTCAGACCAGCTCGCGCGTGAGCTCGCCGTAGAGCGCAGCCGTTCGTTCGGCGACATCTAGCCAGTCGAAGCGGCGCACGTGCTCGTACGCCTCGGCGACCAACCGGCGGCCCAGCTCGTCGTCGGACAGGACCCGGGCGACGACCTCGACCAGGGCCTCCGGATCGCGGGCGCGGAACCGCAGCCCCGCCTCCTCGTGGGGCACGACCTCCCGCAGGCCCCCGGTGTCGGCCACGATGCACGGGCATCCCGACGCCATCGCCTCCAGCGCGACGAGGCCGAACGGCTCGTAGATCGACGGGACCACGCACACGTCGGCGATCGGGTAGAGCGAGTGCAGGACGTCGTCGCCGATCCAGCCGAGGAATGTGCCGTGGTCCATCAGGCCCAGTCCCTCCGCCTGACGCCGGAGCTCGTGCTCGTGCGTGCCCGAGCCGGCGACCAGGAAGCGGGTGCGCGGCAGGCGCTCGATCAGGGCGGGCATCGCCTCCAGGGCAAGCTGGAAGCCCTTCTCGTAGACGAGGCGGCCGATCAGGAGCACGAGCTTCTCGTCGGGTTGCGCGAACTCGAGCCGCAGGCGCTCGAGCTCGGGCTGCGATTGAGGCTGGAGATCGCCGGGGTCAATACCGTTGGGAATCACCGCGACCTTGGAATCGTCGACACCGAAGATGTCGGCGATCTGCTCGCGCATGTAGTACGAGCAGGCGATCACCCGATCGGCGCGGTTCGCGATCCACTGCTCCACGCCGTGGATGTGCGACTGCGGGTGCTTATCGACCCAGCCCTGATGCCGCCCGTGCTCGGTCGCGTGGATCGTCGTCACGAGGGGCGAATCGAATCGCCGGGCCAGGTGGTCGCAGGCCATCGCCACGAGCCAGTCGTGGCCGTGGACGAGGTCGAACCGGTAGCGGTCGCCGAGCTCGACCCCGGCGGCGAGCATGTCGGCGTTCATCCGCTCCACCCAGGCGACGAACTCGCCGAGGTCCGTGGGCCGCCCCGGCTCGCGCACACGGTGGATTGACACTCCGGCGAGGATCTCCTCCTCCGGCGACTCCTCGCCGCCGCGGGTGAGGACGTGCACGTCGACGTCGAACTCGACGAGCGCCTCCGAGAGCTTGCGGACGTGCCGGGCGAGGCCGCCCTCGATCAGCGGCGGGTACTCCCAGGACAGGATGAGGACTGAGGTCACGGCTGGGCGCAGATCGGGTTACTGGTACCTAGGGCTCCAGCAGCGGGGCGAGGCTCAGATCTGGCGCCAGGTTTCGCATGCGGGGGTCGATGTCGTCGGCCCGCGCCGCACCCGAGGCGGGCCCATGCGCGCCGGAGTGTATGGCCTCGAGCAGCGCATGAGCGTGACCCGTCGCGCGCTGAAACGGATACTCCCCCGCCCGCTCGCGGCGGTCCAGGAACGCCCAATCGCTGGCCTGCAGCGCAAGGAGCTCGCGCGCGGCGCGCTCGGCGGCGTCGTCGCGGAGCTCCCCGGCCGCCAGCGCGCCTACGAGCCGCAGCTCGAGGCGCCGAGCCGCCCAGGCGATATCCACCACCCCCGGGGAATCCCAGGTGCGCAGGTCCTTCTCCTCTCCCCAGCTCGACTCCCGCAGCGGTCGCGCCTGGGGTTCGTGGCGCTCGAGCGCCTCGGGGAGCGTGACGAGCCGGATGCCGTGGGCCGGTGCCTCGCGCAAGACCGCGGCGAGCCAAGCCGGCCCCTCCGACCACCAGTGGCCGAGGAACTCGGTGTCGACGGCGAAGATGACGAGGCCCGGCCGGGCGCGCTCGGAGCGGAAGCGCCCCAGCCGCGCGGCCACGCGGTCGGCGAAGTCCTCGGCGTCCCGGGAGGCACGCTCGAGCGCCGCGTCGGGCTCGTAAGCGCCGCCGGAGACGGCCCAGAGCCTGGACCCCTCCATCGAGAGGCGGTGGAATTCCCCATACGCATCGTGGGCCGGATAGCCGCGATCGGACCAGACCAGCTCCACCGTCTCCCAATCGATCGTGAAGGCGACCAGGTCATCCGGCGCCCGCACGGGAGCCAGGGCGTCGAGCGGCTCCTCGTAGCGGCTCTGGTCGACGCAGAAGTAGCGCAGGTTGCGCTCGGCAAGCAGCCGTTCGATCCCTGGGCGGTACGCGCACTCGGGCAGCCAGAACCCCTCAGAGGGGCCGAACCGCCTTTCGTGCGAGCGCAGCGCCGCGTCGATCTGAAGGCGGCGTCCCGCGGTCGTCGCCACAAGCGGAAGAACGGCGTGGCTCGCAGCGGTGGGGATCAACGCGACGTTGCGCTCGCGGGCTGCGGCGCGAAAGGCCTCCAGCGCCTCGCCGCCCAGCTCCGAGAGCCGGCGAAGAGATCGCCCGTAGCGCTCCGCCTCCGCGTCCGCCGCGGGGCGAAGGTCGTCTGGAGCCGCGCCGGCGTCGCGCTCGGCCGCCCCGAGGCGAAACCGCCGCAGGAACTCCTCCATCCGCTCCGAGACCCCAGGCGCCTCGAGCTGATCGGCAGCGGCAGGTAGGAGCGCGCCACCGCGTCGAATAGCCACTCTTCCCCGAACGGATAGGTGCCGAAGCCCTCGACGTACGGCATGTGGGAGTGAAGGACGATCGCGAGGTCGCCGATCGGCTCGCGCTCAGGCATGGCAGACGGCGACGAAATCGAGCGCGCGATCCAGATCCCCGTGCGCGGTCAGGCGAAAGTCGGACGCGGAGACCGCTGGGACGAAGCGCGAGTAAAACGGCTCGGTCAGTCCGAGTGCGGCGTGGACGCGGTCCCAACCCATCCGCAGGGCGAGCTCGTGGGCGCGCAGCTTGCGGGCGTGGAAGAGGCCCAGGATCTCGACCCGGGCGAAGTCCGGCTGAAGCAGATCGCGATACTCGGCCAGCGTGTACTCGCGAAGGTGCCAGGGGTTCTCTGACTTCTCCGCACCGGGCGGCGCCAGCGTCAGGCGGTTGGGCGTCGAGATGTAGGCGATCGGAGCGATCCGGGCGAACCGCGCCAGCAGCGCCTCCGGGTCGTCAACGTGCTCGATCGTCTGGAGGAAGGTGATCGCGTCGCAGGGCTCGTCGAACTCCTCAACCAGACGCCGCTCGAAGCGCAGGTTCCGGCGCTGGTAGCGAAGCCGGGCATGCTCGTGGGCCTCGGGGTTCGCGTCCACGCCCACGGCCTCCGCCGCAGCGCGTGCCAGTACATCGACCCCGTAGCCCTCGCCGCAGGCCAGATCCGCGACCCGCAGCCCTCGCACCCGCTGGGCGATCCACTCATAAACCGCCAAGTGGCGGCGGAACCAGTAGTTCTCTTCGGGCACGTCCGGAAGCGTTCGCTCGCCCGTCAGCGCGAGCGGCGGCACCCCGGGGGGCTGGTTCTGCTGGACGTGATGCAAGGTTGAGCAGGTGGCAGGTAGCAGGTAGAAAGCGGGACCGTAGTCTCTCCCTGCTACCTGCTACCTGCTAGCGCGCCTGACGATGCCCGCCAGATCTCCCCTCACTCCCGACTACATCAAGCACGTGAACGTCCGCTACCACGACGCGGCGGCGTCCGAGTACGACTCGAAGTGGGGAATCGACTTCGGCCCGACCGGCCAGCAGCAGGTGCGGGGCAAATTCGGCAAGGCGCTCGGGGAGTGGCGGGCCGAGCCATTCGGCGATGCGCTCGAGATCGGATCTGGAACCGGCTACTTCTCGCTGAACCTCCTCCAGCTCGGCGCGATCGAGCGTCTCGTCGCCACCGACATCTCGCCGGAGATGCTCTCCACCCTTTCTGCGACCGCCGGGAGGCTGGGCCTCGCTATCGAGACCAAGGTCACCGACGCGGAGACGCTCCCGTTCGAGGACGAGAGCTTCGACCTCGTCTTCGGGCACGCTGTGCTCCACCACCTCCCCGACCTGGACGGGGCCCTATCCGAGTTCATTCGCGTGCTTCGGCCAGGCGGGGCAATCGTCTTCTGCGGCGAGCCCTCCCGCTACGGCGACCTCCTGGCGGTCCTGCCCAAGCGCGGCGCGCAGCTCGCGGCTCCGCTGTGGCGCCTAGCCCTCGGGGCCTCGGCCCGAAAGCCCGACGCCGCCGAGAACGGGGACGGTCACGAGCTCGAGCCCGAGGTCGACGTTCACGCGTTCGCGCCCTCGCTGCTCGACCGCACGCTCGCTGACGCCGGCTTCAAGGAGGTCCGCATCGGCGGCGAGGAGCTCCTCGCGAACGTCTACGGCTGGGCGGTTCGCACGCTCGAGCACACGGCGGAGCCGGACGAGGTTCCCTACCGCTGGCGGGAGCTGGCCTTCCGCGGCTACATCGCGCTCCAGCGAGTCGACACGGCCCTGCTCGAGCCCCGTCTGCCCCCGTCGATCTTCTACAACCTGGTGCTGTCCGCCCGCAAGTCGGGGTGATGCGAACCCAGTACTACTGCGCGATGTCGCTCGACGGCTTCATCGCCGAGAGCGACGACACCCTCCAGTGGCTCACCGGCTACGCGGGGAGCTATGACGGCGCGGACACCGTACCGATGAAGGGCACCTACGACGCGTTCTACGACGGCGTCGGGGCGCTCGTCTGCGGTTCGGCGACGTATG
>VAYL01000214.1:2937-13044 GCA_005884305.1 Actinomycetota bacterium | reverse complement strand
CTCCTCCGCGAGCCACTCGAGCTGCTCTTTGGTGCGGCTATCGGCGGGCAGGGCGACGAGGCCGTCGCCGAGCTGGGCGACCCCGAGGGCCCGCAGCCGTCGCCATAGCGCGATACGCGGCGTCGATGGCTCGCGCGGGAGTCGGTAGGAGAGCAGGACCCAGGGGGCGGACGCCACGTACGAAATCTACAAAAGATGAAACCGTGGTTACACCACTAGATGCGGTCGCGCTGGTAGGGGTCCGACTCTGGAGCGCAGGGGAAGTGGACTCGCACGTCTGCGCTTCCGCTTGGGATGAGAAAGAGGCGGGGACCCGCTGCGCCTCATCCCGCCTCCAATCCGCGAAAAGCACAAGCGGAATCGGTCGCGAAGTGGGCAAGGGATGGGCAAGGCCGCATCCACAAACTGCCGAAAGCCGAAAGCCGTTCGATCGCCCGAAACCTGCCGATTAGCGGCCAAAACGCGGAGCATCCGAAGGCAGCCGCAACCAACGGCGCGGAATCATAATCCGAAGGCCCCTGGTTCGAGTCCAGGCTCCGGCATGCAGTCCACGACGTGGTTAGGCCAGATCCACAGAATTGACCGTGAGGACGTAGGCGCCCCCGAGGAACAGCGAGATCCACACCGCGCCGCCAACCACGCAGGCTGCCGCGTAGCGCGATGGCGGGAGGTCGGTGAGGGCTGCGGCGCTTGCCGACGGGATCCGGAGGAACGGGATCGAGCGACCCACGGCTATCCGGATCGCCCGTTCGGCTCCAGCCGCGTCAGCCTTGACAGTGGCCCATGCAACAAAGCGCTGGATGAAGGCGGGCCCGACTGGTGTTCGACCGAGCTTGCGGACGAGAATGAACATCGTCAGGGTCCCGAGGAGATCAGCGCCGAGGGCAACCGCAACTGCGATCGCGGGCGAGGCGGATCCCTGTGCGGCTGCGACACCGGCCGCCACGAGCAAGAGCTCCGTCGGAATCAGCAGTGGCACGCCGGCCTCGGCGAGGAAGATCCACAGGAAAAGAGCGGCGTAACCGGCGTAGGCGGGGATGCTCACGTGCCGCCCGAGCTTCAGTTCACCGCGACCGAGCGGATCTCTCGCGGGAATTACCGCCGGGAGCCGCGAGGAGCGACCAACCGGCTTTGACATCCTCCGCGGCCCGACGCATCAACCACACGGCAAGCATCGCCGCAACGGGGACCAGGGCGGCATAGAGAGCCCACTCCCACGACAAGCTTGGGCGAAAGTCGGAGTTGATCGGGACTGCCGCAATCCCGAGGGCAGCCACGATGCCCACGAGCCCCGCGAGCAGGGCAGCCCGACAACGCATCAGCGCCTCGAACACCAGCGTCGGGGGGCGGTCGTCGCCACGTTGCTCTGTGAGGACCGGCGCCAGCGATAGGGATTCCCTAGCCACACGGTCTCCCGTGCTCCCCGTGAGGAGCTGGGTCCCGCGGCACCGGTCTGGTCGGCGGTCCGACCGAGGAGCCCGCACGGCCGCGGTCGCGAGCACCTGCCGGTACAGCGCCTCGTATGCGCCGACCGTGTCCCTCGTGTCATGCTCGACCGCGATCGCCCGGCTCTCCTTCCCCATCCGGGCCCGTCGCGCAGGGTCGCCAAGGAGCTTGCCCAGGCGCGCGGCCAACGAGGAGATGTCTCCGGACTCAAATGTGTAGCCATTGACCCCGTTACGAACCAGGTGCGGTAGCGCCATCGCGTTGGCGGCGACCACCGGCTTGCCGCAGGCCATCGCCTCGAGCGTGCTGATGCTCTGGAGCTCGGCGATGCCAGCATTCACGTAGACGTCCGCCGCCGCGTAGACGGCTGGGAGGTCGGGATCCTCGACGAAGCCGGTGAAGGCCACCGACTGGGCGACGCCGGCTGCCTCAGCCACCCGGCGCAGTCGCGCCAGATCCTTGCCCTGGCCGACGATGACGAGCTGGACGTCGAGCTCCTCGTGGACCGAGGCCAAAGCGCCGATTACCTCGTCGATGCGCTTGTCGCGATCGAGGCGGCCGACAACCAGACAGGTCGGACGATCGGCGATGCCGAACAGGGCGAGACCCCGTCTGTCCGCAGGACGGGGACGAAACCGCGCCAGGTCGACGCCGCAGGAGATCGCGGTCGCCGAAGAGGCGACTCGATGCTCGCGAATCAGCTCGGCAGCGTAGGGCGTCGGCGTGGTGATGCACGTCGCCCTGTCATACACGCGAGCGAGATCCCGCCACAGCAGCGTGGTGAGCGCTGAGGTGAACGGGCGAGGCAGGTAGTCGACGTGGACGGTGAAGTTCTCGGGGACGAAGTGGTTGGTGGCGACGAACGGGATCCCGGCATCATGGGCCGCTTTCGCCATCGCCCTGCCGACGCAGAAATGATTCTGGATGTGGACGAGCTCGGGTTTCACTATCCGGATCGTCGCTCGCGCCCAGCCTCGCGACCGCGGCGAGAATCGGAGGTGCGGGTAGCTCGGTACCTGCATCGACGGAGCGCCGTGAACGACCGCCTCGTCGCGGAGTGTTATCGCGCCACCCCCGGGCGCGCGTGGACACGCGACGTGCACGTCGTGGTCCGCCTCGGTCAACCCCCGTGCCAGGCGCTGGGTGAAGTATGCGGCGCCGTTTGCGTCCGGCGGGTAGGTCTCCGAGGCGAGCAGGACCTTTATGTCGGCCTCACCGCTGCGCGCGGCTCGGACCGCGCCTGGGACTCGTAGCAATCATGTCCCGTACGGTCAGGCGCCCAACTAAACCCCGCCTTAATTGCGGCCGGCGGCCTGCCTCCGATGGCAGCGGTAGTGCGAGAGGATGTAGTCGGCAGCGATCCCGTCGCGGCCGCGATGCTCGCCAAGCCCACGTCCTTGAATAGCCGTGTAATGCTTCGAGCTCACCGGCCGCGTCTATCGAACCACGCACGGCTACTGAACACGCACGGCTACTGAATCGAGAGCGAGCAATCAGAAGCCAAGTTCGATCTTCCCCGGCGACCCCGGAACAAATTGCCCAGGTGAGACAAGAGGCGCGTGTCGCGGTCGTCACAGACAGCACGCCCTACCTGTCCCCCGAGCTGGTCGACCGGTGGGCCATTCACCAGGTCAGTTTGTACGTGGGCTGGGATGGTGACCTTCGACCGGAGCGGGACTACGACGACCTCGATGCCTTCTACACGCGGCTGCGCGAATCGCCTCAGCTGCCCGCGACGTCGCAGCCCTCGGTCGGGGACTTCCGGGCCTGCTTTGAGCCACTTGTCAGCGCGGGTCGCGACGTCATCTCAGTCCACTTGGCCAGCGGCTTGTCGGGGACGTTCAAGAGCGCGTCCGAGGCAGCGCGGACCGTGGCTGACGCAGGGCATCCGGGGCGCGTGGAGGTCATCGACAGCCAGACCGGAGCGGGCGGTTTGGGATGCCTCGTCGTTGCTGCTGCGCGCGCCGCCGAGCGTGGCGCCGAGCTCAACGCCGTCGTCGCTGCCGTGCACGATGCTCGCGAGCGCCTCGGGATGTGGTTCTGCCTGGATACCCTTGAATACCTGCGGCGCGGCGGTCGGATCGGGGCGGCACAGGCGATGTTGGGAACGGCGCTGAAGGTCAAGCCGATCCTGACCTTTGGGAGCGAGATCGCACCGGTCGGGAGAGTGCGGACCCGGCGCCGCGCATTGGAGAGGATGACCGAGTACCTGAGTGAGCTGCACGACCGCGGCGCCACCGACTGGGTCGTTCAACACGCACAGGCACCCGAGGACGCCGATCATCTGGTCGCCAGAGGGACCGCGATCTTCGAGGGTGGGCCGTTATTTGTCACGCAGGTGGGGCCGGTGCTTGGCGCCCACCTCGGCTCCGGGGTGCTCGTCGGAGGCATAGCGCGGCCCTAAGGACGTGCCATGCCTGCTGAGCGACTAGCGGACCGTCGGCTACATAATCCCCGAGGACGTCGGCGATGCCACACTCGTGGACGACCATCGAGCAGGTGGGCAAGGGGTGGGCAAGGCAACACCCGCAAACCACCGAAAGCCGAGAGCCGTTCGATCGCCCGAAACCTGCCGATTAGCGGGCAAAACGCGGAGCAGCCGAAGGCAGCCGCAAGCAACGGCGCGGAATCATAATCCGCGTGTCGCAGGTTCGAGTCCTGCCTCCGGCATGACATCTACCCGGATCGCACAGGGCATGGCCTAATCAGTGCCATCGCCGGCTTTCAGGCCATGTTCATCTCGGACGGTGAGGATGCGGGCGGTGCCATTCCAGGCCGGGCCCGACCTTTGGCGGCGCCGGGTTCGCACCCGACGCCTTATTGGAATTGTCTTGGCCTCGACGGTTGCCGCGTTGGTGATCGCGGTGCCGGACCTCGCCGACACCGATAGCGCTTCGCAGACCATTACCCGTTCTGCCGCCCCCGCCGCGGTCGGCGTGCAGTCGAGTCCACCGCGGTCCTCTGATCGAGGCCAGCCTCAGCCCCTGACCCGCCCGGGCTCCGACCCTAGCGTTCTGCCGGGCAAGGTGCTGATCGCCGAAAGGCGAACGATCGCCTGCTCGAGGTGAACCCGTACGGCCACGTCGCCTGGCGCTTCCCGCGAGCGGGCGACCTCGCTCCGGGGCAGACATTCCACGTTCCCGACGATGCCTTCTTCGATCCGAGCGGGAGGTCGATCGTCGCCACGCAGGAGGACGACTTCGCGATCAGCGTGATCTCAGCGTGATCGACCTCCGCCAGCACCGGATCTCGTATCGCTACGGGGTCCCGGGCGTGCCAGGTGCGAGCGCCGACCATCTCTACAACCCGGACGACGCGCTGGCGCTCCCAGGCGGTGAGATCCTCACCGCCGACATCAAGAACTGCAGGTTGCTGGTTCTCCGGCCACCCTCGCGCGCCCCGGTGCGCCAGCTGGGCGCCACCGGGGGCTGCGTCCACGATCCCCCGCGCAGCTTCGGCTCGCCGAATGGTGCGTTTCCGGCCGCGAGCGGCGACACCATCGTGACCGAGATCACCGGCGATTGGGTGGACGTCCTGGCGCCTTCCGGTCGCTTGGTGACGGCCGTTCATCCGCCCGGATTCAGCTATCCGTCGGACACGAACGAGCTGCGCCCCGGCGTTTTCCTGAGCGCCGACTACGCATCGCCGGGGGCCATCGAGACTTTCGACGCCAAGGGCCGGCTGCTGTGGCGCTTCGCGCCCAAGGGAGCAAACGCGCTCGACCACCCATCCCTGGCAATCCCGCTGCCCAACGGCGACATCCTCGCGAACGACGACTACAACGACCGCGTGATCGTCGTCGACCCTCATACGAATCGCATCGTCTGGCAATACGGCCACACGGGCCGGGCCGGGAGCGGTCCGGGTTTCCTCAACATCCCCGACGGCCTCGACCTCGCGCCGCCCAACTCACTGATCGATGGCTTCCCGAAGGCGACGGCTCCGCGGTAGGACCCTCACGATGCTTGGCTTGGCCGCGGCAGGGTGCGCGGCCGCCGTCGCCGGATGCGGCGCGTCGCACCGAGCCGTCTTCACGGCACCGCGATCGCTGACCCCACAAGGACGTACTCAGTCGCGCACCGCATCCGACCCGCTATCCCGGCGACGGGTCTACCTGGGCCGCTCGGTCGACGGACGCCGTATCTACGCAGTCAAGGTCGGCGATCTCGACAACGAGCACAGCCTGCTCGTCGTCGGTGACATCCACGGCAACGAGCCCGCCGGGATCCCCATCGCCAACGCTGTGGCGTCGTCGCCACCGCCCAGGGAATCGCTGATCATCGTCATCAAGAACCTCAACCCGGACGGCGTCGCGGCAAAAACCCGCCAGAACGCCGACGGTGTCGATCTCAATCGCAACTTTCCCTGGCGATGGCGTCCTCTCGGCTCCCGGGGGGATCTGCAGTACTCGGGCCCCCGGCCACTCTCCGAGCCGGAGGCCCGCATCGCGCATTCGCTCATCCTTCGCACTCGACCGCAGGTGACGATCTGGTTCCATCAGCCGCTCGGCCTCGTCGACGAGTCGGGTGGGAGCATCTCGGTCGAGCATAGATTCGCTCGACTGAGCGGCCTTCCCCTGCGCCGGCTCACCAGGTATCCGGGGAGCGCCGCCGGCTGGCAGAACCACCGCCTGCCCGGCACGACCGCATTCGTGGTGGAGCTGCCGGGAGGAACACTCTCCCCCACGCGGGTCTCACGCTATGCGGCCGCTGTCAGGGCCTTGAGCCGTTCCTGACCGGCTTTCAGGAGCGTTTCAGGGCCGCTCACTCACCATGAGCGCATGATCAAAAAAAGTCTCAAGCGCATTCGATTCCTGGCTCCTCTACTTCTGCTCGTGGGTCTGCTACTGGCCGGCTGCGGCTCCTCGAGCTCCAACACAACCTCGGCCGGCGCCGGCGCGGCGAGCAACAGTGGCTCCAGCGCCTCCCAATCGGAGGCGGCATCCGCCGCCACCGGCGACATCCCGGACAACCAGCAGTTCCTCCGCTACACGAACTCCACCGCCGGGTACTCGCTCGTATACCCGCAGGGTTGGGCCCGCAAGGGCTCGGCCAACCACATCACGTTCTCGGACAAGGACAACAGCGTCGAGGTGAAAATCGCCAAAGGGGCCAATCCGACCACCTCGTCGGTCTCCGCCGAGCTGAAGAAGCAGGCCGCGAGCGATCCGACCCTGCAGCCCGGGAAGCCGCAGCAGGTGCAGCTTCCGAGCGGTCCAGCCGTTCACGTCGTCTACCACGTGCAGGGTCCACCCGATCCCGTGACGGGCAAGAAGCCGACCCTGATGGTCGACCGGTACGTGCTGGCGCACAACGGAAGCGTTGCGACCGTGAACGAATCGACGCCGGTTGGCGTGGACAACGTCGACGCCTACCGCAAGATGATCGAGAGCTTCCGGTGGAGTTGACCACCGGGGTCGACGGGGCTCGGGAGACAGGCGGCAGCAAGCTCCCGAGCCTCTACGTCGAACCCGAGAAGCCGGCGGACGAGATCGACTGGCCCGCGCTGGAGTTCCACGACGTCTTCAAGATCTACGAGTCCGGCTCCGCCCGGACGGTGGCGCTTCGCGGCCTTGACCTGCGGGTCGAGCGGGGCGAGATGATCTCCGTCGTCGGCCCCTCCGGAAGCGGAAAGAGCACCCTTCTGGCACTGGCCGCGGCGCTCGATCGACCCTCCGCGGGAGAGGTGCGCGCGGCAGGGCGCTCGCTGGCCCAGCTCGACGAGCGGGAGCTGGCGGCGCACAGAGCTCGGCAACTGGCGCTCGTCTTTCAGGGCGACAACCTATGGCCCGCGCTCAGCGCCCGTGAGAACGTGGCGACGGCCCTGCGGCTGGCGAGTCGCCCTCGGCCTGAGCAGGCGGCCCAGGAGGCGCTCGAGGCCTTCGGCCTCGCCGGCAGGGCTCACCTTCGCCCCCGCTCCCTCTCGGGCGGAGAGCAGCAGCGGGTTGCGATCGCCGCGGCTGCGGCGCGCCGGGCCCCGCTCGTCCTCGCGGACGAGCCCACCGGGGAGCTCGACGAGCGTAACGAGGGCGTGGTGCTGCGCAGCCTCGCCGAACTGCGCGACCGCTTCGAGAGCACCATCGTCGTCGTGACCCACTCCGAGCGGGTCGCCGGCGCCTGTGACCGCGTCGTGGAGCTTCGCGACGGGAAGCTCGCCCGGTGAGCGTCGCGGTCGCCACCCGCACGACGCTCGCGGCGTGCCAGGGCGTCGAGGTCGTCTACGGCGCCGGCCCGGCGCGGGTGGTCGCGCTCGCCGGCGTCGACCTGTCCGTGCCCGAGGGCGATCACTTGGCCCTGCTCGGCCGCTCGGGCTCGGGGAAGACGACGCTCCTTCACGCACTCGGCGGGCTGATCGTCCCCACCGCGGGGAAGGTGCTGTTGCGGGGCGAGCCCCTGTCCTCGCTCGACGCCGCCGCTCGGGGTGCGGCGCGGGCGGGAGCGATCGGGTACGTGTTCCAGGGATCGAACCTGCTTCCGAACCTCTCGGCATGGGAGAACGTCGCCTTCGCCGACAGCGTGGCGCGCACCGAAGGCGAGAAGCGGAGGCGCGACCTTGGGCCGGATGCGCTGCTGCAGCTCGTCGGCCTTGCGGACAGGGGCGAGGCGTTGCCGGCCGAGCTCTCCGGCGGCGAGGGCCAGCGCGTGGCGATCGCCCGTGCCCTGGTCCAGCAGCCCGACCTCCTGCTCTGTGACGAGCCGACCGGCCACCTGGACTCCGATACCGGCGAGCGGATCCTCGACCTCGTCGAGGCGCTTCGCGACGAGCTGGGCTTCGCGCTGGTGGTCGCGACGCACGACGCCGACGTCGCCGCGCGAGCCGAGCGAACGAGCGAGCTCGCCGACGGAAGCATCGTCGAGGAGTCGTCCGCGTGACCGGAATGCACGCTCGCATGGCCCTTGCCGGAATGGCCCGCACCCCGGGTCGCACGCTGCTCCGGATTGCGGTGGTGGCCGCAGCGGTTGCGCTGCTGGCGGCGATGCTCCTGTTCATCGGCAACTCGCTGCGAAGCGCGTCGGCGTCGGCCGTGCGGCAGGTGCCGCTCGACTGGCAGGGCCCGGTCGCGTCGACAAAGCAGGCGCGGTCGCGAAGCAGCCCGGGATCGCGCAGGCCTCGCCGACGGCGACGGCGCCCTTCTCGGGCGCAACGCACAGCGGTCCCTCCGGCAAGACGACGACGAGCAACGGCTCGGTCCTTGCGGTTCCGCCGAGCTACTCCCGCGGGATCCACACCTTCCGGCTCCTCCAGGGCTCGCTGAAGCCGGGCTCGGTCGTCCTCGATCAGCAGATGGCGGCCACGCTCCAGGCGCGGATCGGCGACACCGTCAAGCTGGTGCCGAAACCCGGGGCCAAGCCTCGCCCCTACAAGGTCTCCGGAGTGGGCCTGATCACGGCACCCGACCAGGTCTTCCAGCCGCTCAACCCGGCGGTCGGCCCGGCTCCCGCGCAGCCGCCGGAGAACGCGGCGATCATGGAGCTCGGAACATTCAAGCGCACGCTCGCGCGGGACCTTCCGCCGGTGACGGCTTCGAGCGCCCTCTCGAACTCCCAGCCCGGCGCTCAGAAGGGAGTCCAGTGGGAGGTGCAGGCGCAGCTCGACCCGGTACCGCTCGAGGCGGGCAGTCCGTCGGCGGCGCTCAAGCTCGCCGATCAAACCCGTCTTCGAGTCGAGCGCTCGGTCCCGGGTCGAGTGCAGTTCGTCGACAACCTCTCCGACTCCCTCAACACGGCGGCCGGGGATTCCCTGTATGCGCAGACGCTGTACATCATGCTCGCGGTTCCCGGGGCGCTGATCGCGCTCGGCGTGGACTATCTGGCGGCGTTGGGCGCGAGCGGCCGGGAGCGGCGCGAGCTGGCCCTGCTTCGCGCTCGCGGGGCGCGCCGGCGCGACCTGATCACACTGGCGGTGGTTGAGAGCGCCGCCATCGGCGCCCTCGCCGGGCTCGTCGGGGCCGCTGTGGGCCTCGCCGCCGTGCAGCTGTTGGTAGCCGGCGGCGCCCACCTCACCACGGGACGCGTAATCGTCACGGCCCTGGCCAGTGTTGCGTTGGGAATCGTCGGTTCCGCCGCTGCCCGGCTGGGCGCCACGGCGTCGGTGATTCGACGCTCGGTCGCCGAGGGAAGACGCAGCGCGGTGCGCGACCGCCCGCCGGTGTGGCAGCGCTACTACCTGGACCTCGTCGCGCTGGCGCTCAGCGGCCTCGTCTACTGGCTGACGGTGCGAACGGGGTTCTCCGCGGTGATCAACCCCGACTCCAACCCCACTCTCTCGCTGTCGGTCTACATGTTCCTCGGGCCGGCTCTCCTGTGGATCGGCGCGACGCTGCTCTTGGTCCGACTTCGCGGCAGGGCCCTGACGTGGGTGGCCGCCAGAGGAGCGAGGACCGACCGCGGATCGCAGACCGCCTTCCTGCTCGCCAGTGCAGGCCGAAGAGGAGCTGCAATCAATCGCGGCCTGGTGGTCGTTGGACTGCTGCTGGCGTTCGGCGTCAGCCTCGCCGTCTTCTCCGCCACCTACGACCAGCAGGCCCAGGTTGACGCACAGTTGACGCTCGGGGCCGACGTCACCGTCGCGGCACCGCCCGGAACCACTGCGAAGGCGAACTTGCCGGCGAAGGTAGCGGCCGTGCCCGGGGTCACCGCGACCTCCGCGCTCGATCACTCC
>VAYL01000214.1:2299-2921 GCA_005884305.1 Actinomycetota bacterium | reverse complement strand
TCCGCACACGTTCCCCAAGGCCACCACACTGCGCGACTCCTACTTCGTCGGTGGTACGGCGGCACAGATGATGAGCCGGCTTCAGCAGACCCGCGACGGGATCATGGTCTCGCAGGAGACGATCACCGACTACTCGCTGAAGACCGGCGACCTTCTGAAGCTCCGTGTGTTCGACCAGAAGACGGGAAAGTTCAAGGTTGCCCCATTCCACGTCGTCGGAACCGTGCAGGAGTTCCCGTCGGCGCCGCGCGACTCGTTCATGGTCACGAACGCGAGCTACCTCGAGTCGGTCACGCATGCCCCCGGGCCGAACGAGGTGTTCGCGAGCACCAGCGGCAGTCCCGGCTCCGTGGCGGCCAATGTGGCGGCGGCGACGCGCCACTACGGGACCGTGGTCAAGAACCTCGATCAGCAGGCAACGCAGACGGTGAGCTCGATCACGACCGTGGACCTGGCCGGCATCAGCCGGATCGAGGAGGTCTTCGCGATCGTGCTGGCCGCCGCCGCGATGGCGCTCTTCGTGGCGATCGCGATCGCCGAGCGCCGCCACGAGTTGGCGACCATGGCGGCGATCGGCGCCCCGCTGAAGCGAATTGGCGCATTCGTTTGGAGCGAGGCCGGC
>VAYL01000214.1:0-2271 GCA_005884305.1 Actinomycetota bacterium | reverse complement strand
ATGCTGGTCGCGATGCTCACCCACGTCTTCGATCCACCGCCGGACCATCTCGCGATCCCCTGGGGCTTCCTGGCGGCGCTGGGCGGCGCGGCAGCCGCGGCGATGATCATCGCCTCGCTCCTCGCCGGCCGCCTCCTCGGCCGCCTGCCGCTCGGCGAGATCCTGCGTGAGCGGTGAGCGACTGAGCCTCGCGAAGGCATACTGGAGCGATGTCGGTACCACGAGTGCTAGTTGTCGAGGACGATGCCGGACTCGGTGATCTGTTGCGACGTGGACTGGACGAGGAGGGATTCGCCGTCCGGACGGTCGCCCGCGGCGGTGATGCGGTCGGTGCGGCTACCCGGGACTCGCCGGACGTCCTGATAATCGATATCGGCCTTCCCGACGCAGACGGACGCGACGTCTGTCAGGCCCTTCGCGCACAGGGCGTTTCCTCACCGGTGCTCTTCCTGACCGCCCGCGACGCGATCACCGATCGGTTGTCCGGTTTCAGCGTCGGCGGTGACGACTACCTGACCAAGCCGTTCGACTTCGCCGAGCTCGTCGCGCGGTTACACGCGCTTCTTCGCCGAAGCGGAGCCAACGGCGTCACGACGGTGGGCGATCTGCGCCTGGATCCGATGACACACGCCGCCAGCAGCGGGGGCCGCACGGTTCCAATGACGCCCACCGAATTCCGCCTTCTGGGCGCACTCGCCTCACGCCCGAACGAGACCCTGCGCCGCCTGGAGCTCGTGAGGGCCGCCTGGCCGCACGGGGCCGTTGTTCACGACAACACCCTGGATGTTTACGTCGCGCGGCTGCGGCGGAAGCTCCGTGAGCTTGGGAGCTCGGCGGAGCTGCGAACCGTGCACGGCGTCGGGTACCAGCTCCGGTGAGCAAGATGAGAAGGCGGATCGGGCTTCGAGGCCGGCTGACCGCGACCGTTCTGGTTGCGTCCGCGGTCACCCTGGCCGCACTCGTCGTCGGCTTCAACCTCGCCCTGCGCGCGAGCCTTCATCACGATGCCGATCAGGTGCTCGCCGGACGCGCCGCGGCGGCGATCGATGCCGTGAGGGCCGGCGGCGGGAAGATCCGGGCGGTCGAGGCGCCCGACCAGGGAGCGGTGGACGCGCAGACCTGGGTCTTCGCCGGCCACCGCGCACTCGAGCGGCCGCCGGCTCCCCGCGCCGCCCAGAGCGCCGCCTACGCGCTCGCCGGTGGTCCTCGACGCTATGTCGATGAGTCCTCGACCGATACACGCCTTTACGCGGTGCCCGTGATCCGCGGTGGATCGCGCGCGGGAACCGTCGTGGTTGGCCTCAGCCTGGAGCCATACGAGCGCACGGCCTCCCGGGCTTTTCTCGGGTCGTTGATCTTCGCCGCCGTCGTTCTCGCGCTGATCGGACTGGCGGTCCGCTGGGTGATCGGCGGTGCCCTGCGGCCGGTGGCGCGGATGACCGAGGACGCCGAAGCCTGGACGGAGCACGATCTCGACCATCGGTTCGACGTGGGCGAGCCACACGACGAGCTCTCCCATCTCGCGGCGACATTCGACCGCATGCTCGGTCGCCTGGCCGCGAGCCTACGGCGAGAGCAGCGCTTCTCGGCCGAGTTGTCCCACGAGCTGCGAACCCCCCTCTCGGCGATCGTCGCCGAGGCTGAGCTCGCCCTTCGCCGCCAGCGCAACCCGAGGGAATATCACGACGCGCTCCAGGAAATCGCCGAGCGCGCACGCCAGCTCAAACGTACCCTCGAGGCCCTTCTCACCGCCTCCCGAGCCGAATCGGGTCGCGAGCGCGGCAGCGCCGATGCCACGACCGTCGCCGAGCATGCGATCGAGTCGTGCGCGGCGCTCGCCGGTGCGAATCAGGTTGACGTCGAGCTGGTGAGACCGCCCGCGCCCGTGCGGGTGGGCGTCGATCTGGATGCCGCTGAGCGAGCCCTGGCACCGGTGCTCGAGAACGCTTGTCGCTATGCGCGAAGTCACGCGACCGTGACGGTGACCGCCGCCAACGGCGCCGTCGACTACATGGTCTGCGACGACGGCCCCGGCCTTGATCCCGAGGAGCGTGAGCGCGTGTTCGAACCCGGGGAGCGAGGAAGCGCGGCTCGCACCCCGAACGGCGCCGGGCTTGGCCTGGCGCTCTCGCGCCGCCTCGCGCTCGCGCTGGGCGGCCGCGTCGACAGTCTCGAGAGCCGTGAGGGTGCCAGCTTTCGGGTTCGAATACCGCTGGCGTAGCCGGCCACATTCATGAAGGGTCGGGTTCGGCTGTCGGCATCGGGCGTGGA
>VAYL01000213.1:8189-12951 GCA_005884305.1 Actinomycetota bacterium | reverse complement strand
TCGGCTCGATCACCACCGCCGCGGTGCGCTCGCCGACTGCATCGCGCAGAGCCTCGGGATCGTCCCGTGGCACCGAGACGAATCCCGCCGGCAGAGGGCCAAAGAGATCCTCGCGCGCAAGGCGCGGCGTGGCCGCGAGGGTCCCCAGGGAGCGACCGTGGAAGGCGCCGTCGAGGACCACGATCTCCGGCTCGCCGATCCCCCGTAGGTGTGCACGCTTGCGGGCGAGCTTGATGGCGCACTCGTTCGCCTCCAGTCCGGAGTTGGCCAGGAACACCTTGCCGCCGAGGCTCGACTCCGCAAGGCGCTCCGCGAGCCGCATCGCTGGCGCCGCGTAGTAGAGGTTGGACACTCCGCCGAGGCGGCCGACCTGCTCCGCCACCGCCTCAACTATCCGCGGATGGCAGTGGCCCGCGTTATGGACCGACAGACCGGAGAAGAAGTCCAGGTACTCGCGGCCCTCGTCGTCCCACAGCCGCGCCCCCCCGCCGCGCACGAACTCCACGGGCGCGCGGGCGTAGGTCGGCATCGCGTAACGCGCCTCGAGCTCCTGTAGCTCCCTGAGCGTCACGGCACGATCTTCGTGCCGATACCCGCGTCGGTGAACAGCTCGAGCAGCAGCGAATGCGGCATCGAGCCATCGATGATGTGGGCGGAGCCGGTGCCGCCGCGGATCGCCTCGATGCAGGCTCCGAGCTTGGGGCGCATACCGCCGGAGACGTCCGCGAGCGCCCGCTCGACCTGCTCCGCGTCGGCGGTCGAGATCAGGGAGTCAGGATCCTCGGGATCGGCGAGCCAGCCGGCGATGTCGGTGAGGAAGATCGCCTTGTGGGCGTCAAGCGCGGCCGCGACCTTGCCGGCCGCCGTGTCGGCGTTGACGTTGTAGGAGTTGCCCTCGCTGTCGGTCCCAGCGGACGCGACGACCGGGATGTAGTCCTCGGCGATGTGATTGAGCACGTCGACGTCCACCCGCTCGACGTCGCCCACAAACCCCACGCGTTCAGCGTCTGGATGCGGGCGCACGTGAAACAGGGTGCCGTCCTCGCCGGAGAGCCCGACCGCGGGCTGCCCATGGCGGTTCAGCCGGCTGACGATGTCGGAGTTGACCTTGCCGAGCAGGACCATCTTCGCGACCTCGACCGTCGCGGGATCCGAGACGCGCACGCCCTCGACGAACTTCACCTCCATGCCCAGGCGCTCCATGTAGTTAGTGATGTCGGGCCCGCCGCCGTGCACGATCACGGGGTTCAGCCCCACGTATTTGAGGAGCACCACGTCGGTCGCGAAGCCCTCCTTGAGCTCCTCGTCGCGCATCGCGGCGCCGCCGTACTTGATGACCACGGTTCGCCCGTGGAACTCCCGGATGTACGGGAGCGCCTCAAGCAGCGTCGCGACGCTCCCTGGTGATTCGCTCGTCATGTCGTGTACTCCGAGTTGATTCGCACGTACTCGGCCGTGAGGTCCGAGAAGTAGACGTGGGCAGCCGCGTCGCCGCGCTCCAGGCGCAGCGCGATCTCGGCCTCCGCGGAGTCCTCAGCGAGCTCCTCCGCCTTCACCCCCTCCGGCCCCAGCTCGGGCAGATCCGTGCCCGCGAGCGCCATTCCCGCCGCCTGGACGATCCTCCCCCAGTTCGGGTCGCGGCCATGGAGAGCGGCCTTGACCAGCGGCGAGTTCGCGATCGCCCTCGCTGTGCGCTCGGCCTCGTCGCCGTCGGCAGCACCTGTGACCTCGACCCGTCCCACCCGCGTCGCCCCCTCGCCATCGGCGACGACCTCGAGCGCGAGTTGGAGCAATACGGCGTCGAGCAGCCCCTCAGGCAGCGGCTTGCCGGAGGCCCCGGTGGCCTGAAGCAGGACGGTGTCGTTGGTGCTCATCTGGCCGTCGACGGTGATCCGCTCGAACGAATCGGCCACGGCGCTTCGGAGCGCTGCATCGGCATCGGGAACCGGCGCGTCCGTCTGGACGAAGCAGAGCATCGTCGCAATGTCGGGCTCGATCATTCCCGCCCCCTTTGCCTGTGCCGAAACGGTGACGCCGTCGCAGCGGACCGTGCAGAGCTTGGCGGTCGCATCCGTGGTCATGATCGCCTCCGCGAAGCGCATGCCGCCCCACCGGTCCAGCCGCCCGGTCGCGGTTGCGATGCCGGCCTCGACCTGTCCGATCGGCAACGGGACTCCGATGGTTCCCGTTTCGGCCACGGCCACCGACCTCGGGTCCAGCTCCAGCTCCCGCGCCGCCGCGTCGCGCATCGCGAGCGCGTCCCGGTAGCCCTGCTCGCCGGTGGCGGCATTGGCGTTTCCGGAGTTGACCACCGCCGCCCGGATCGCTCCGCGGTCGCAGTCCTCACGGCATACACGGACGGGTGCCGCGGCGGCCGCGTTCCGCGTAAGGAGCAGCGCCGAGTCCACCTTCTCGGCGTCGCAGGCGAGCACCGCGACGTCCGTTTCCCCGCTGGGCTTCAGACCACAGCTCACGCCGCCCGCTCTGAAGCCGGGAGCGAGTTCCGCCGGGGCGCCGGCCTGGGTGGCCTCGGGCGCTGCGACCCACCTCGATCTGAAGAAATCGACGGCCGCCGCGTTGGCAGCTTCCTGCCCGTGCGCGGCATCCCTGCTGGCTCGCATCGCGCTCACCGCAGGCCCTCCGTCTCGTCGAACCCGAGCATCAGGTTTAGGTTCTGGATCGCCTGCCCGGCCGCGCCCTTCCACAGGTTGTCGATCGCGGCGAAGGTCATGATCCGGCCGGTCCGGGGGTCCGTGGCGACGCAGACCCGGCAGTCATTCGTCTCGCGCACCTCGCGCACGCCCGGCGCGTCGGGCACGACCTGCACGAACGGCTCGTCCGCGTACGTGGAGCGATAGAGCTCCTGGAGCTCGCCGGCATCGACCTCGCTCGGCGGTGAGACGAAGCAGCTGGCCATCAGTCCCTGATCGATGGGCAGCAGGTGGGGCACGAACGTAACCCGGCCGTCACCGCCGAGCTCCCCCAGCCCCTGGGTGATCTCGGGCAGATGGCGGTGGCCCTCCACGCCATAGGGCGAGAAGTTCTCGTCCACCGAGACGAAGTGAAAGCGATCGCCAACGACGCGGCCCGCGCCCGACACGCCGGAGGCGGCGCTGATCACCACGTCGCCGACGAGCCCCTCGCGGGCCAGTGGTGCGAGCGCCAGGAGCGCGGC
Organism: Actinomycetota bacterium; assembly: GCA_005884305.1. Classification (GTDB taxonomy): domain Bacteria; phylum Actinomycetota; class Thermoleophilia; order Solirubrobacterales; family 70-9; genus AC-56. The sequence goes on along the minus strand of VAYL01000213.1, from coordinate 9,776 downwards.
GGTCGGATAGCAGCCCGGGTTGGCGACGAGCCGGGCGCCGCGAACGTCGTCGCGGTGGAGCTCGGTGAGCCCGTACACCGCGTCGCCGAGGAGCTCGGGAGCGCCATGCTCGCCGTAGGTCGCCTCATAGGCCGACTGGTCATGCAGCCGGAAATCGGCCGAGACGTCCACGACCTTCTGCCCCGCCTCCATCAGCCGCGCCACCACCCGCGCGGCGGCGCCATGCGGGTAGGCGACGATGGCCGCGTCGGCCTCGGGCGGGTCGTCTGGGTCGAGCAGGGTCAGCTCGACGGGCACGCGGTAGCGCGGGTAGAGCCGATCCAAACGCTCCCCTGCGTCCGCGCGCGCGGTCGCCGCCGCGAGCTCCAGCCGCGGATGCCGGTGAACGAGGTGCGCCGCGAGCGCTCCGGCGAATCCCGATGCGCCCGCGACGACGACGCGGGCATCAGACACGGAGGGTTCCTCCGATCCCCGCGAGGGCCGACTCGATGGCGCTGCGGCGCTCGGCGACCTCCTCGTCGGTGAGGGTGCGGTCCGGCGCCCGGAACTCCAGGCGCAGGGCCAGGCTCTTCTTCCCCTCGCCGATCTGCTCGCCTCGGTAGAGGTCGAAAACCCCCGCGGTGCGAAGGAGCTCTCCCCCGCCCTCCATGACGGCCGCGCGAACCCGCGCGGCCGAGACCTCCTCGTCCACGACGATGGCGAGGTCCTGGTAGACGGCCGGGTAGGTGGTGACGTCCTCGTAGGTCTCGTGGCCGAACGGCGAGGCGGCCGCGAGCTCGGCGAGGCCGATCTCGAAGGCCGCGGCACCGTCCAGGTCCCACTCGCGGCATAGCAGCGGGTGGACCTCGCCGATCCATCCCGCGTCGAGTCCGCCGATCACGGCCCGCGCCGCGTGCCCCGGGTGCAGGAAGGGCTGCGCGTCCGGCTCGAGCTCGAGCTCGGCGCCGAAGTGGCCGGCGAGCGCTTCCAGGACACCCTTCATCGCGAAGAAGTCGGCCTCGCGGGCTTCCGCTCCCCAGCTCGGGGGCGTGAGCGGCCCGGCCGCGAGCGCGCCGATGCACTGCGGCTCAAAAACCGGTGCGGGTCGCTCACCCGCGAAATCGCCCCCGAGGACGCCGCCGGCCGGCGAGCTGCCCTGAGACAGGTACGCGCGGCCGGTCTCGGCCAGCGCCACGCGGTTCGCGCTCCGGGCGAGGTTGTACCGCGCCGCGTCCAGTAGAGAAGCGAGCAGCGTCGTGCGCAGCTCGGAGTGATCCAGCGAAAGCGGGTTCGAAACGCGGATCGGCGCCGCGCGCACATCGCCGACGGGCAGCCGCAAGCGCGTAGGCATCTCGGGGTCGGTGAGGCTCAGGCTCACGATCCCGTCGAAGCCAAGGTCGCGCATGACGTCCTCGGCGCGACGGCGCAGGGCCTGCTCGCGAGAGAGGCGGCCGCCCTCGGGCGCCTGCGGAAGCGTCGCCGGGAGGTGCTCGTCGTAGCCGTGGATGCGACCGACCTCCTCGATCAGGTCTGCCTCCCGGCTCACGTCGTAGTAGCGGTGGGCGGGGACCTCGGCCACGATGTCGTCGCCCTCCCGCTCGACCCCAA
>VAYL01000213.1:4174-8040 GCA_005884305.1 Actinomycetota bacterium | reverse complement strand
GCTGTGCACGGATCGCCAGCTCCGGGTGCAGCTGCTTCTCGAACCGGTTCGAGGCCTCGGAGCGCAGCCCGAGCTTGCGCGACGTCCTCAGGATGTTGACGCCGTTCCAGGTGGCGACCTCCAGCAGCACGCGCGTGGTGGATTCCGATACCTCGGAGTGCTCGCCGCCCATGATCCCGGCGATCCCGGAGGGTCCCTGGCGGTCGCAGACGAGCACCGTCTCCGAGTCGAAGGTCCGCTCCACCCCGTCGAGCGTCATCATCCGCTCGCCGTCCTTCGCGGTGCGGATGGTCAACGCCCCGTCCGGCACCCGATCGAGGTCGAATGCGTGCAGCGGCTGCGCGGTCATCAGCATCACGTAGTTGGTGATGTCGACGACGTTGTTGATCGGCCGCTGGCCGGCTGCGATCAGCCGCGCCTTGAGCCACAGCGGCGAGGGACCGATCGTCACGTCCCTAAACACGCGGGCGGTGAAGCGCGGGCAGAGCTCCGGCACCTCGACGGTCACCGCGGCGTAGTCGCTCGCGTCGCCCTCGCCGGTAGCCTCCGTCTCCTCCTCCCACGGGGCGCCCGCAAGCGGCGCGCCGCTGAACGCATGGACCTCGCGGGCGACGCCGTAGACGCCGAAGCAGTCCACCCGGTTGGAGTTGACCTCGAGCTCGAGCACGGGCTCAGAGACCGGGAGGACCTCGCCGAGTGGCGTCCCCGGAGCCGCGTCGTCGTCGAGGACGATGATCCCGGCGGCGTCGTCGCCCAGTTCGAGCTCCGTCTCCGACAGGATCATCCCGTCGGACACCACGCCCCGCAGCTTCGCCTGGCCCAGCTTCTGTCCGCCGGGCATCGTCGCGCCCGGCAGCGCCACGGGGACGGTCTGACCGGCGGCGACGTTCGGCGCCCCGCAGACGATCGTGCGCTGGCCGTCGCCGTCCTCGACCTGGCAAACGCTGAGACGGTCGGCATTCGGATGCCGCTCAACCGAGACCACGCGGCCGACGACGAAGCCCTCGGGTGAGGGCACGCCCACATAGCCGATCCGCTCGACCTCCGTGGTGCGCATGGCGAGGCGCTCGGCGAGCTCATCCGCGGACAGCCCCGGATCGCAGTACTCGGTGAGCCAGCTGTAGGGGACCTTCATCGGAACTGCCCTAGCACCCGGACGTCGTTCTCGAAGAACTTGCGCAGGTCGGTGACGCCGTACTTGAGCATCGCGATGCGGTCGATCCCCATGCCGAAAGCGAAGCCCTGGATGGCGTCCGGGTCGTAGCCGTTGGCCTTCACGAAGCCGAAGACGTTCGGGTCCACCATGCCCGACCCGAGGATCTCGATCCACCCCGTCCCCTTGCAGATCGAGTCGCGCGAGCCGTCGGGCAGCTCGCCGGTGCCTCCGCAGCGGAAGCAGGAGACGTCCACTTCCACGCTGGGCTCGGTGAACGGGAAGAAGCCCGGGCGGAAGCGTGATCGGCGCTCGGGCCCGAACATCGCGCGCGCGAACTCATCAAGCGTGCCCTTCAGGTCGGCGAGCGTGATCGTCTCCGAGACGGCCAGTCCCTCGACCTGGTGGAAGATCGGACTGTGAGTCGCGTCGAAGGGGTCTGAGCGGTAGCAGCGGCCCGGAACGACGATGAAGATGGGCGGCTCCTGCGCCTCCATCGCGCGCACCTGCATCGGCGAGGTGTGGGTTCGCAGCACCACGTCCTCCGGGCCGGGCGGTAATGGATCCCCGTCCACGACCTCACCCGGCAACGTCGGCGCCGGCACCAGGCGCAGCTCCGGGTCGAGGGTGGCCGGATCGACGTAGAAGGTGTCCTGGGCCATCCGCGCTGGGTGCCCGGGCGGATGATTGAGCGCGGTGAAGTTGTAGTAGTCGAGCTCGACCTCCGGCCCCTCCATGACCCGGTAGCCGAGCCCGCAGAAGATGTCCTCGATCTCGCGCTGCGTGCGGATCAGGAGGTTCGGCGATCCCACGGGCACGGCGGGCGAGCCCGGCAGCGTGACGTCAATCGCCTCGGCCGCCAGACCCCGCTCGAGCTGGTCGGCCTCGAGCTCGCTGCGCCGCCGCTCGAGCAGTGCCTCGAGCGCCTGTCGCGCCGCATTCGCCGCCTGCCCCACCGGTCCGCGCTCCTCCGGCGCAAGCTCCCCGATGCCGCGGAGGATCTGCGTCAGCTCGGCCTTGCGGCCCAGGTAGCGGACCCGCAGCTCCTCCAGCGCCTCGACGCTCGAAGCGCCGGCGATCGCCGCCTCCGCCTGGGAGCGCAGATCGTCGATTTTTGCCTGGATGTCAGCCACGGCGGGCCATCCTATTCGCGACCTCGTACAGCGCCACCGCGGCCGCCGCCGCGACGTTCAGCGACTCTGGACCATCCACGCGAATCGGAATCCGCGCCCTGGCGTCGAGCCCCTCCCCAGGCAGTCCCTCGCGCTCCCCGCCGAGGCAGAGCACGACGGGCGAGCGGAGCTCGACCTCGCGAAGGTCCACGTCGGCCCGCGGATCGAGGCCGAGCTTGAACCCCGCGACCTCCCCGAGCTCCGCCTTCGCCGGCGGGCGCGCTAACACGGACCCCATGCTGGCCCGCACCGCCTTGGGCGAATAGGGATCCGCGCAGTCCCGTCCGAGCACGACCGGGCCGTCGGCCAGCGCGTGCGCGGTACGGATGATCGTGCCGACGTTGCCGGGATCGCGAACGCCGTGCAGAAACACCCGCACATCCCCCCCGGGCTCGGCCCAACGCTCCCGATAGACGCCGATGACCCGCGTGCCCGAGCCCAGCTCGCTCACCCCGTCGAGCAACTCGGGCTCGACGTCGCTGCCGGCGACCAGCACGAACTCCTCCTCGGCGCCCGCGGCGCGGGCCGCATCCACCAGGTCCTCCCCCTCGGCCACGAACAGCCTCTTCCGCTCACGGTGCTTTCGCGCCTGGAGCTTGCGGATGAGCTTGAGCTTCTCGTTGTGGGCTGAAGTGATCATCTGCCTACTGCTTAAGTGCCTACTGCTTACTGGCAACAAAAAAGCGGCCTGCATCTGCAAGGCCGCCCGGGAAGTTCGGATGGAGCCGTCGCGTCTACGCCGCGGTGGCCTCCCGGGCTTGCTCGGCAAATCGGCGGAACGCCTCAGGATCGTGCACGGCGATGTCCGCGAGCATCTTGCGATTGACCTCGACGCCGGCCTCGTTCAGGCCGTGGATGAGCTGCGAGTAGCTCATGCCCTCGCGTCGCGCCGCGGCGTTGATCCGGATGATCCAAGGCGCCGGAAATCGCGCTTTTTGTTGCGCCGGTCGCGGTAGGCGTACCGCCCCGAGCGCATGACCTGCTCGTTTGCGAGCCGGTAGCTCGAGTGCTTGCGGCCGAAATAGCCCCTGGCCTCCTTCAGGACCTTCTTCTTGCGCCGCTTGCGGGCGACGGCGTTGGTCGCGCGGGCCATGGGCTACTTGCCCTTCCCCGTGAGTAGCGTCCGCACCCGCTTCTTGTCGGGCTGTGCGACCTGCGTCGGCATGGACATGCGGCGCTTTCGCTTCGGCGACTTCTTCTCCAGGATGTGGCTGGAGTAGGCGCGCCGGCCGCGGAGCTTGCCGGAGCCGGTCTTGCGGAAGCGCTTCTTGGCGCCCGAGTGTGTCTTCATCTTGGGCACGGGGACGGCTTATTGAAGCAGGTGGGTCAGTGAGGAGCCTTCAGGCTCCGAGACATGCTGGTGCCGTTTGCCGTTGCTGGTGACGCGGCGCAGCCGGCTAGGCAGCGGAGCGCTCGGCGTCGCCCTCGCTCGCCTTGATGCGACCGGGGGCCAGCAGCATGCTCATGTTGCGGCCCTCCTGCAGGGGCTCTTGCTCGATGACCGCAAGCGGCTCGATGTCCTCGTACAGGCGGCGCAGCAG
>VAYL01000213.1:0-4127 GCA_005884305.1 Actinomycetota bacterium | reverse complement strand
CGGAGAAAGCGCTCGACGTGACCCTTCTTGGTCTCGTAGTCGTGGGTCGCGATCTTCGGGCGCAGCTTGATCTCCCGGACGTTGATCTGCTGCTGGTGCTTTCGCGCCTGCTTGGCCTTCTGCTCCTGCTCGTAGCGGTACTTGGAGTAGTCGAGAAGGCGGGCCACGGGCGGCCGAGCATCTGGGGCCACCTCGACGAGATCGAGGTCCTTCTCGGTCGCCTGCTGCAGGGCCTGCTCGGTGGGAATGATTCCCACCTGCTGTCCCTCCTCGTCGATCAACCTGACCTCGGGCACGCGGATCCGCTCGTTGATCCGCGTCGGGTCACGTTCGGGAGGCGACCGGTCGAAGCGCGGGTTCGCCACTAGAACTGGATGAGCAGGCGCCTCAAGCTAGCGATGGCGAGACGGGATCGGGAGACGAGACGTAACAGCAGAGGGCACGGGCGCTCAGCGACGGCGCGTGGTGTGGGTGCCCTTCATCGCGGGCCAGTATAGAGCCCCATCACCATGAGACCTCACGGTCGACCCGGGCCGCGAACTCATCCACCGGTTCCGCGCCCAGGTCGCCCTCGCCGTGTGAGCGCACCGAGACCGCCCCGTCCGACTCCTCGCGGTCGCCCACCACCAGCATGTAGGGCGCCTTGGAGATCTCTGCGTCGTGGATCTTCTTGCCGACGGACTCGGAGCGATCGTCGACGCGGCAGCGCACTCCCGTGGCCGCAAGGCGATCGGCGACGCCCGCCGCGTAGTCGTTGTGGCGGTCGGCGACGGGCAGGATCGCCGCCTGCACGGGGGCAAGCCAGGTGGGGAAGCGCCCAGCGTAGTGCTCGATGAGGATCCCCACGAAGCGCTCCATCGACCCCAGGAGCGCGCGGTGGATCATCACCGGCCTGTGCTCGGCGTTGTCCTCGCCCTGGTAGGTGAGGTCGAAACGCTCGGGCATCTGGAAGTCGATCTGGCAGGTGCCGCACTGCCACGAGCGCCCGAGCGCGTCGGTGATGTGGAAGTCGATCTTCGGCCCGTAGAACGTCCCCTCGCCCGGGCTCACCTCATACTCGCGGCCCTGACGCTCGAGGGCTTCGCGAAGCGCCTCCTCCGCGCGCTCCCACTGCTCGTCCGTGCCGATTGACTTGTCGGGGCGCGTGGAGAGCTCCACCCGCACCTCGTCGAACCCGAACCGGGCATACAGCTGATCGATCGCGGAGCAGATCGCGTCGACCTCATCACCGATCTGGTCGAGCGTGCAGTAGACGTGGGCATCGTCCTGGGTGAAGGCGCGCACGCGAAGGAGGCCGTGGAGCACACCCTCGCGCTCGTTCCGCGAGACGAGCCCGAACTCCGCGAGCCGCAGCGGCAGATCGCGGTATGAGTGGCGCTCGGACCCGAACACTAGGCACGCTCCGGGGCAGTTCATCGGCTTCAGCGCGAACCGTCGATCCTCGACATCGGTGAAGAACATGTTCTCGGCGTAGTTGTCCCAGTGGCCCGAGCGGTGCCATAGCTCCTCGTCGAGCACCTGAGGGGTCTTGATCTCCTCGTAGCCGCCCGCCACGAGTTGCTTGCGGACCTCTCGCGCGACCAGGTCCAGGAGCACTGTCCCCTCTGGCAGCCAGAACGGCATGCCGGGCGCGTCCGGAAGCAGCGTGAACAAACCGAGCTGGGGGCCGAGCCGGCGGTGGTCTCGAGCCCGCGCCTGCTCCAAGCGCTCGAGGTGCTCCTCCAGCTCTTTCTTCGAAAAGAAGGCGGTGCCGTAGATCCGCGTGAGCATCTGGCGGTTTTCGTCGCCGCGCCAGTATGCGCCGGCGACGGAGTTCAGCTTGAAGGCCTTGATACGCCCGGTCGACGGCCCGTGCGGCCCGCGGCACAGGTCGACGAACGGGCCGTTGCGGTAGAGCGAGACGGTCTCGGTCCCCTCGTCGCGGATCAGGTCCTCGATGAGCTCGACCTTGTAGGGCTGGTCCTCGCGCCTGAAGCGCTCGATTGCCTCCGCGACGCCTGACTCGCTGCGCTCGAACGGCTCGTCGGCCTCGACGTGCGCGGCCATGCGCTCCTCGATCTGCCCGAGGTCGTCCTCCGAGGGTCGGAACCCGTCGGGAAACTCGAAGTCGTAATAGAAGCCGTCGGCGATCGGTGGCCCGATCGACACCTTGGTGCCGGGCCACAGGTCGAGCACCGCGGTGGCCAGCACATGAGCGGCGTCGTGGCGTAGCACCTCGAGCGAGTCCGGTCGGCCCGGAGTGAGGATCTCGACGCTCTCCCCGTCGTCGAGCGGCCGCGCCAGATCCCGCACCTCGCCGTTGACCCGAACGGCGAGTGCATCCTTGGCAAGTCGCGGCCCGATCGCGGCCGCGGCATCCGCCCCGGTAGCCCCCTCCTCGAGCTCGAGCGGCGTTCCGTCGGGCAGCTTGATGGTGATGGAAGCCATGCGCGGGGCCATGCTACCCGCGGCCCCGCCGCCGTCGGTTGCGCTCCGCCCTGTGCAAGTGGGGCAGGGCCGAACCACCCTTTTGACTGGATTGACGGAGTTAAGGACGCTATGGCGTACCTAACCCCGTCAATGCGTCCGGGGGTCAGTCGCCCGCGGGGTTTGCGCGGCCGCCCACCGCGATCAGCGGGCACGGCCCCGGCCCCTCGACCGGTGGCCGATGCGCCCACACGAGGTAGGAGCCGGAACGCATCTTGAGCTGGAAGCCGGCGTACGGCGCGAACTCCTGGTCGCCGGTGACGACGCGGGCAATACCGGACGGAGCCTGTCCTCCCTCGCTGCCCTGCGGCCGCACGCAAACCCGCCCGCCCCGCAGCTCCCACACTACGTAGTCGCGCCCGTGCTCGTCAGCGAGCTCGTGCTCAGGGACGAGGACGAGCGTCGAGTGGTGCCGCAGCTCGGGCCGTAGCTCGGTCAACGCCGGCGAGTAGACCGCCGGGCCCACCGGACCGTTCACGAGCGCCACGACGGTGCACGCCGCGGCCACCGTGCAGAACGCCATGGCCAGCAACCAGCCGACCGGCGACTGCAAGCGCAGAAACGCCCCGCTCAGGCCCGTGCGGGTGCGGCCCACCGCGCCGCGGATGGCCCCCAGCTCCACGATCTGCTCGGGCGAGACCAGGGCACGGACGGCGATCAGCATCGCGAGCGGCGACGCGATGACGGTCGCCTTCGCAGCCTGATACGGGGTCCCGGCGAAGTGCGCGTACGCATAGAGGGCCGCCGCCGCGACGAGCGCCGAGGGCACCGCCCACTCGCGCCGCCTGATCCACCAGGCGAGCCCGTACGCGAGCGCGGCCAGCCCGAGGAGCTCGCCCAGGTAGTAGCCGAGGGGCGGCATCGCTCCGTCGCCCGGATCGAGTCGGAAGTCACCGGAGGGCCAGATGCCTAGGGCCTCGAGCGGCGAGATCGGGTTGAAGAGGTTGCCGAGCCCCGCGCCGGGCGGGTTGAAGGTCTCGAAACTCGCGAAGTCGGCCATGCGGCCGATCTCCGGAGCCGCGGCCACGGCCATCAGCGCCAGCGCCACGGCAACCGGTGCCGCCGCCCCCCTTGCCGTCGCAAGCACCGCCGAGCCCGAGCCGCGCCGCCACGCGCTCGCCAGCTCCATGACAGCCCATACGCCGGCCGCGCCGGCGAGCCACAACAACCCGGGAAAGCTGTATGCATAGACGCTGCCGATCGCAAGCACCGAGAGCGGCGTCGCGGCAAGCCACCGCGGCCCGGCGCCGATGAGCGACCCGCGCGCGACGTGATGCAGCCCGATCGCGAACGCCAGGACGAACAGCGCCTGCATCGTCTCCTTGAACGCTCCCTGGATGAGGTAGGACGCGACCAGGTACGGGAGCCCGACGAGCAGGGCGCCGAGGATCCGCCGCCAAGGCGTGAGCCTGCCCAACAGCTCCAGCGGCGCGAGCGCGGCGCAGACGGCGATGGCGAGCGAGAGGCCGTCGAAGGCGTGGACGAGGCTCGCTCCCGGCTTCGTCGCCGCGACCACCAGCGAGTGCGGGCCGAGCGGGTAGCCCTGTGCCAGGAGCCGGGAACCCTCACCGTGCGCGAGCCGATCCGCGGCGAGCAGGTGCTGGGACATGTCCGGGTTGAGCCCGGTGCCCAGGATCCCGAGGCGCCGCTCGACGATGAAT
>VAYL01000212.1:9385-9826 GCA_005884305.1 Actinomycetota bacterium | reverse complement strand
GATGCCCGAGCATCGTGCTCGCCGCGCACTCCTGAGGGCGCACCCGCTGCGTGTACGTGAACGGCGCGGGACGGGTCGCACCCCAGACGCGATCGAAGTGCTCGGAGTCGAGCGGCACAAGCCACGCCTCTGCGATCCGGCCCGCGGCGACCCGATAGACGCCCGCCGTGCGCCAGACGACCCGCTCGCCGCCCAGTTCGACGGTGCCGTCGGCCAGCTGGACGAGCGCCTCGGAGTGATGCGCCTCGCCCTCCTTGGAGATCTGGATCTCGCCTCCGGCGAGCGCGCGCCGCCGCCGGAAGTAGCCGACCACCGCATCGCGGCCGCGGTACTCGCCGGCGATCGGGCTCGTTCCGGGCACGTGCCACACGACGTCATCGGCGAGGAGCTCGTTGACCGGCTCGAGGTCCCCGCCGGCGTACATGTCGCGCTGTCGCGCGA